>CAMVAB010000010.1 GCA_947165335.1 uncultured Pseudomonadota bacterium
AACAACGAATCTGTGTTCTTTTCAGTAGATTTAATAATTGTTGGTGACAAAGATTCCTGCATTTCGATTTGGAATTTTTCACCTTCTACCTGGCCTGCGACATCAAGCAAGAATTTAACATTGAAATTAATGTTAAATGTTGCATCGCCATTGTATTCAACATCTAATTCTTGGGTTGCAGTACCTGCATCTGGGCTCGAAGCACTGATAACCAATTTGTTCATTGAAAATGCCAATTGAACAGATTTTGTTTTATCAACGCTGGCCACAGACACCAAATCAACTGCATTAACAAATTGTTTACGATCCAAAATCGCTATCTTGTCATTACCCTTTGGAATAACAACACGATAATTTGGATATTGTGCATCAACCAATTTACTTGTTAATGTAGCTGCACCAACTGTAAAGCGTGCCTTGGTATCAGATAATTCAACCAAAACATCATCAACATTGGCATCTTCTAATAATTTTGACAATTCACCAATAACACGTCTTGGGATAATAACAGATGGCATTCCATTTGTTCCCGCAGGTGCCTTGATTGCACACAATGCCATTCTTTGAGCATCAGTTGCCACGGCAGTCAATTTACCAGTATCTTCAGATATATGGAAATATATACCGCCAAGGTGATAACGAACATCATCTGTTGGAATTGCGAATTTTGTTTGGTTAATCAAATGAGCCAAATCACCAGTTGTCATTTGGAATTTTGTGCTTAAATTTCCACCAGCCATTGCAGGGAAATTTTCAGCCGGTAATGTTGGCAGATGGAATACTGCACGGCCACTTGTTACAACCAATTTATCGCCTGATTGTTTGAAACTTATTTCTGCATCATCTGGTAATTTACGAACGATATCATATAACATTTGAACAGGAACAGTTGTTTTCCCAGACAAAGTAATGTCAGCAGCAACATGTTCAACCAATTCCAAATCAACATTAGTAGCAGATAAAACTAAATCATCTGCAACCTCTATTTTAACGTTAACCAATATAGGCAATGTAGCACGTTTTTCAACGATAGATTGCATATGCCCCAGCGCACGTATTAAAACCTGACGAAACACTGAAAATTCCATAATATTCTCCTGTGATTTTATTTTTATTATTTTCCTAGCTTAAAGTGTACCAAAAAACACCGATTCGGTGCAAGAGTAAAACGCATCTTTGTTAAAGTTTTTATTTGTTGACAAAAAACAGTTTTATTTAACTAAAAGCTTTCTTCAAATACGACCGTTTATGTAATAATAACCAGATTATAAACCAATCTAATCAAATAGTTGTTATTCATTGTTTGTAAACAGACTGTGAGATAACTCTTTTATTGGCGTATTCATCCAATATGGATCTTCGCGTTTTCTTGGTGCGCCTTCTTTCATAGCTGTTTTATATGGGTGTTCATCTGCCAGCCAACTTTCTAACAAATCACCAGCCAATAAACCAGCCACAGCGCCCGCTATACTTAAACCACCTGTCAAAGGGGATAACAATAATCCGAGCCCCACAGCAGACCCCACCTTGCCTGCAACGGCTGCCCCACTTATTTTGAAATCAGGTTCTGCCAGATTACCAGATATTTGCATCGCATTGACAAGATTCCCTGACAACGATAATTTTAACCCACGCACAGGGACAGACGCCAAAGACATTTGTATTGTTTCTTCACCTAAATCTAGTGTACCTGCCAGACGTAAATTTATAACCTGAGTTTCAACAGCAACACCATTTTGTGTTTCTATTAAACCGTTTCGTAATTTTACATTTGCGATTGCATTATTTATTTTTATCATATCGCGTTTGTTACCACTTAATAAATCTTCGACATTATGACGCAGTGTTGTCAAGAAATCGCCACCATACATATATTCAACCAAATCAGCATGTGCATAACCTTTGTCCACAGAATAAACCATAACAGGCCCCGTCATAGTTTTCATAATTTCAGACATGTTTTTACCATGTGTATGAACATATAAATCTATATTCACAGGCAAACCCGAAATAATATTATCAACATCTATTTCTTTTAATATCTCGCCGACATAAATATGTTCACCAACAGCGGCACCTTGTAAAGTGTATACACCATCTTCATTCACAACACCATCAATAACAGCATTTAATTGACCATCTGCTATACCTGTCATAACATTGACATGTACATTATGATCTTTGACTTTAAAATTGACATTCATATCAGATAAATCTAAAGAATGGTACACATAGAAATGTTTCCAATTTATGTCAACATCCGCATCTAAATTATATAAAACATCCCCAAACAGAGGCATATCATGGAAACAGTTCAAATCTCTTTGTGGATGAATCCACTTTTTGCCAACACCGAACCAATCTGGAAAAGATTTATATATATCAACTTTATCAGATGTGACTTTTGCTTTTAATGTTGGTATATTTTTTGACCAATCATATGTCCCCGAAAACACCAACGAAGACGCCCCTATGGAAACAGAAGATTTTCTAAAAGATATCTGTTTTCTTCCTATACCGCCAGCTATATTTAATTTCATTTTCGGAACATTAAATATGTTTAAATTAAACCAAGCTCCTGATTTGCTTATATTAGGTATTTCACCACGAACGATAAAATCTATTGGCATCTTACTTGTGCCCTCCAAAGCAATATCCGCTATTAATGCTTCACCACCTGTTGCAAAAGCAATACGTACAGGATAAATTTTTCGTTCGCTGTTATATTCAGAAAATTGCACAATAAAAGGAAAATTAATATCGTATGGTTTGACCCAACCACTGTATTCGCGATTTTCATGTCGCATATAATTATGAATACCAAAACTTGCTAATTCATATTTTTCACCATAAATGTTTGCAGATATATTTTGTATTTCTAATCCACCAAAAGGCAATTCTTCTACTGGGTATTTTTCTTTTTCTGTTTTTTCTGTATCCGGCTGTTTTTCTGATGTTTGTGAATTATTAAACACTATTGAATTTTCGTCTTCCGAATTTTTTTCAATGAACATTTTTACATCATAAACTTTAATATTACGAATTACAGGATGCGATCTAAACAACGATAATAAATCTAAACGCACGTCTATTTTTTTTGCAAGAAACATGTTTTTATTTTTTGCCCAATCGGCATTTGGTATACGAACATTGTTTAATTCTATTTCTGGTCGCAAAGAAAAATGCCATGAAATAGCACCGTCTATTTCAACAGGCATATTAGTAGTATTACGCAACACAGATAAAATATTTCCACGCAAAGATTCAAGATTCACCTGATGTAAAGCTATGATAAAAGCAGCTATTAATCCCATAAAGGAAAGCACCAATATTCTTAACAGCAATAAATGTCTTCTATAAAAAGCATATAAAAACATTTCTGTCCCCTATGGCAATTGAAATTCCAAAAACTTTATAACCGCTTGCATAAAATCCGGTACATTTGCACGCATAGTCACCATCTTGCCAGTACCCGGATGTCTGAAAGTGATTCTGTATGCAAACAAAAATAATTTCTGTGTTGTCAAAACAGATCCCAAAATACCGTCCAACAAACCACCACGTCTTGTTCCATACAAATCATCCCCCACAATCGGCGCATGCAGAGAAAAAGCACTGTGCATTCTTAATTGGTGTGTACGTCCTGTCTTTGGCGAAAACAAAACCCAACTTAATAAACCCGATGCTTCACCTAATACCTGGTATTCTGTTACAGCTCTTTGTGCAACCACATCTTTCGGAATTTTTGCAAAATCTTCATAAACTTTACCTTTGGAAACATAATTATCTATAACACCAGATTTTTCAGATACGGTTCCTTGTAATAACGCAAGATATTCTTTGTGTGCTGTCTTATTTTGAAATTGTGTTGATAAATCTTGTGCTGCTTTTTGATTTTTTGCAACAACTAATAACCCACTTGTTTCCTTGTCTATTCTGTGAACCAAAGATATTTTGTCATATGGAAACAAAGCTGCAGCCATTTTATCCACTGATTTCTTTATTCCTGTTCCGCCCTGCACCGCTAACCCAGCAGGTTTATTAAACACTACAATATCAGCGTCATTGTGTATAATGCAATTTCGTAATTCTTCTAAATCAGACAAAGAATATTTATCACCTGTTTCATTCTTAGAAACTTTTTTATACGATGCCAATGTTGGTGGAATCCTTATCACATCACCAGCAGACAAAATCTCTGTACCCTTGCATCGTGAAGAATTTATTCTTATTTGTCCACCACGACAAAGTTTGTAAAAATCGCTTTGCAGCATTCCAGGATAATAACGTAAAAACCAGCGCAACACTCGTGTTCCGTCTTCTACATTTGAAATAGTTACAAATTCAGCCATCTATTGTTCGCCATATGTGATAGAAATAACATTTGTACTACCGTCAAGACAATTACCTGTCGCACCACTTTCCTTGTGATTTGAAGAAATATAACCGACTGAATCAGTCCATGCTTTCGTTTTCAAGGCTTCACAATCCGCCTTTGACAAACCATCTATACGAACGATGAATTGTTGCATGTTTGACGGGTTAACAGACAATTCATATGTTCCTCCATACGGATTTTTATTGCTCATAGACATTGCAGCAAAAATTGTTGAATTATCAATATTAGAGAAATCGTCATACCCCTTTAATAATTCACGAACACCGGTCACAATATTTGACACGTTTTCATAAACAGTGCTGCGTTTTTGCATATTCATTGCATAGTTATATGTGGCAATAGCCGTAGCTGTCAAAGCCATCATTATCGCCAAAACACCTATCATTTCAATCATTGAACGACCTGACTCTTGTCTCATTTTAATACCCCTTTGATTTTTCTATTTTATATAATATCATATTTGTTATGAATATTCAATTTAGAGATTTAATAGAAAACGCGCCATTGTCTCCTGGAATATACAAAATGTATGATGGGGACGGGAATCTTTTATATGTTGGTAAAGCAAAGAATTTGTTGAACCGTTTGCGTCAATATATTGACGTATCTAAACTAGAAAACCACAAACAAGTAATGCGTTCATTGGTAAAACGCGTAGAATGGGAAATAACCCAATCAGAACAAGATGCGCTTTTGCTCGAACAAAAACTGATAAAAACACTTAAACCTAAATATAATGTTATGCTAACAGATGGGAAAATGTATCCTATGTTGGCATTAACTAAACATGAATTTCCGCGTTTATTAAAATTTCGTGGCAAAATATCTCAAAAGAAAGATGTTTTTGGACCATACCCTTCTGTGTCTGCATTAAACGACACAATAAAAACAATTCAACGTGTTTGCAAATTAAGAACATGTACAGACACTTTTATGAAAAACAGATCCCGTCCATGTTTGTTATATCAAATTGGTCGTTGCAGTGCGCCATGTTGTTTACCACAAAAAGATTATGAAAAAAATGTTCAATTAGCGCGCCGAATTTTAACTGGGGACAGTGAACCTGTCATCAAAGATCTGACAAATAAAATGAAAGATTTTTCTGATAAAATGGATTTCGAAAATGCGGCTATTATGCGCGATAAAATATCTGCATTAACAAAGACATCAACACGCGGTATACGACAGAATCAGCCGTATACATCAAATTTAGATTGGAATAAAAATGTTTCTGAATTTGAACAATTATTGGGTATAAAAATAAATTGTGCAGGCGTATTTGATAATTCACATTTATTCGGAAAACAACCCGTTGGTGCAATGATTGCATTCGGTCATAATGGTTTTATAAAAACATCATACAGACACTTTAAATTAAGAGATATGAAACGTGCTGGAAATGATATTGCGATGATGGAAGAATTTGTTGAACGCGCAATCAAAGATGTTCCTGGGCTTGATTTAATTATTGTCGATGGTGGACGTGCACAATGGAATATTGCGACCAAGGTTTCCAATGGTCGTATACCGGTATTTGGTGTTACAAAAGGTGTTGTACGAAATGGTGATGAACACTTTATTATGATTGATGGGCATGAAAACAGAAATTTACCAAAAGATTCATCTTTGTTTTTATTCTTGCGTCTGGTTCGCGATGAAGCGCACAGGTTTGTTATCACATATCACCGATCTGTACGCGCGAAACAATTAACAGCTTCTGTTCTTGATTCTATCGAAGGAATCGGTCCAAAACGCAAAAAACAACTATTACAACACTTTGGATCTGTCCATTCTATAATGGATGCAGATCTAAAATCTTTATCCAATGTCCCTGGACTTGGGAAAAGTGCCGCTAAAAAAATATATGCATATTTTCATTCAGAAGTGTTATAATGAGATTAACCACAAAGGAGAAAAACATGAAAAAATTTGTTAATTTTTTATCTATCTTCAGAATCACTGCTGCTTTTGCAATAATACCAACCATAATGTTTAAAATGGCATGGTTAACATTTATACTGTTTGCCCTGGGCGCAATATCAGATTGGTTTGATGGATATCTTGCCCGCAAATATAATTGTTGTTCAAAACTTGGCGGGGTCTTGGATCATATTGGTGATAAATTATTAGTATGTAATACATTAATTTTGTTAACATTGATGTTACCTATCGCTGTTGTTGTCGTTCCTGTTATCATCATGATTGCCCGCGAATTATACATCAGCGGTTTACGTGAATTCTTGGGCACACAAAAAATCGAGATGCCTGTACCAAAGGCACGTTTTTCAATGGGGAAAATAAAAACAACTTTGCAAATGATTGCTATTACCATATTCTTGTTATTTGCCGCTGTTTATTCATCTATCACACCATTAACGAACAGCAGATTTGTATTTTTCATGCTTGATAAATTACCATCTGTTGGAATATTCTTTTTGTATTTTGCTCTTGTTGCATCTTTATGGTCTGCGACACAATATACAATTACATTTGCAGAAAAATTAAAGAAAATAAAATAAGAAAAAAACAAAATAAAAATCCGCCTATACGGCGGATTTTCTTTTGTTTGTAATTTTTCGTTATACAAATAAATCTTTCACAAATTGTGCATGTTCAGTTATAAATTTAAATCTGAATTCTGGTTTTTTACCCATTAAATCATACACAAGTGTTTTTGTTTTTTCTGTATCTTCTTGACCCTCTTCTGTCTTTGGTGGTAAATCAACACGAATTAATCGACGTGTCTTTGGAGACATAGTTGTTTCTTTTAACTGATTCGGCATCATTTCACCCAAACCTTTAAATCGGGATATTTCGACTTTTTTGTTTTTATATTTTGTGTTTTTTAATTCTTCTAGTTCTTCATCTGTATCAACATAAACCGATTCGGTTCCACATGTTAACTTATATAATGGCGGACAAGATAAATATAAATGTCCCCCATAAATAAGTTGTGGCATATACTGATAGAAAAATGCCATTAACAATGATGCAATATGACTTCCGTCCACATCAGCATCAGTCATAACGATAATCTTTTCGTATCTAAGTTTATTATCATCCCAATCTTTCGCGGTTCCTGCACCGATAATATCAATCAAATCGTTTAATTCTTTGTTCGCACTGAATCTTTCATCAGAATTAGAAAGAACATTTAAAACCTTACCGCGTAATGGCATAATTGCCTGGGTTGCACGATCACGTGCCTGCTTTGCAGTACCACCCGCAGATTCACCTTCTACAATAAATAATTCTGTTCCTTCTACACCATGTTTTGAACAATCCGCCAATTTTGCAGGCATACGAATTCTTTTTGTTGGTGTTTTACGCGCAACATCTTTGACTTGTTTAGTTTTGATACGTGCATTTGCTAAATTGATAACAAATTCCAACAACGCATTTGCAGTTTTCGGATCAGAAGCCAAAAACATTTCCCACGGATCACGTAAAGCATTTTCTGTATATCTTGCGATTTCAGGATTAGATAATTTTTCTTTCGTCTGACCCAAGAATTGCGGTGTTTTATAAAATACAGAAACAATCGCAGCCACGGAATCAAAAACATCTTCGCTAATAATAGATGCGGCTGCTTTGTTATTTATTTTTTCACCGTATGCTTTTAGTCCTTTGGTAATTGCTGCTTTGAAGCCTGCTTCATGTGTTCCGCCATCGACCGTTGCAATAGTATTACAATACGAAGCAAAGAAACCATCGTCAGATGCAGCACCGTTTTCATCGGTCAACACAGTCAGCGCCCATTCAACACGACCGCAATCATCAGGAAAATCGATAGAGCCACTGAATATCTTTGGTAAAATACGTGGTTTTGATTCTGTTTTTTCAGTGACAAAATCAGCCACACCATTTGGATAATAAAATACTTTATCTGCTGGGATATTCATATCTTCGGTAAGAAGCGCCGGATTACAATGCCATTCTATCTTTACACCACGTGATAAAAATGATTTAGCGCGTGCCATACGATAAATTTTGATTGGTTTGAAAACAGCATTTTCACCAAAAATTTCATCATCCAAAGTAAATTTTATCTTTGTTCCATGTGCCTTTGTTGGTGCACCTTTTGTAATAGGACTTGTAACCTTGCCCCTTGAAAAAGTTTGATTCCATTCAAAACCATCCCTAGAAATAGTCACATCCATATTGGAAGACAATGCATTAACAACTGCGCTTCCCACGCCATGCAAACCACCACTAGTTTTATATACATTATTGTTGAATTTACCGCCAGAATGCAGAGTCGTTAAAATTACTTCCAGTGCGGATTTTCCCGGATATTTTGGATGTTCATCAACTGGAATACCACGACCATCGTCTGTTATTTCAATTGTTTTGGAATCAATAAGATTTACGACAATTTTCTTAGCAAAACCGGCGACCGCTTCGTCAATTGAATTATCCATAATTTCAACAGGCAAATGATGCCATGCTTTTTCATCAGTACCACCAATATACATCCCCGGTCTTAAACGCACCGGTTCCAAACCTTCAAGTACCTCAATATCCGAAGCATCGTATTTATTCATCATCTTTCCTATATTTATCACGCTATTATTATAAAATTTTTGCCCTTTTTGCAAGCAAAACTATTCGCAAAGCCCAAAAAAACGCTAAAAAATAGTATTTTTATATACTTGATTTTTAATATAATATACCTATATATTTCTTACGAAGTTATAAATGGACAATAAAAATGAATAAAAATCCGTATGAAGTTTTAGGTGTAGCCAAAGACGCATCTGATGCCGACATCAAAAAGGCATATCATAAATTGGTTATGAAATACCACCCTGATAAAAATCCGGGCGATAAAAGCGCCGAAGAAAAGTTTAAAGATGTCAACAACGCCTTTGATATCTTGAAAGATCCGCAAAAACGTGCAGCATATGACCGATTCGGTGATGCCGCTTTTGCCGGTGGTAATGGCGCCAGTGCGGGTGCTGGATTTGGCGGCAATCCGTTTGGCAATGGTTCGTTCCATTTTAGCGGTGGCGATATGGGTGGCATGGAAGATATCTTACGCGAAGCCATGCGCGGTTTTGGATTTGGCGGTGCCGGATTTGGTGGTGGCGAACAACGTCAACAACGTGGCCGCGATTTATTGGATGAAATTGTCATAGATTTGAAAGATGCCTATTTTGGTACAACACATACAATAAAATTTACCAGTGCAGTAAAGTGTGAAAAATGCAATGGTAATGGAACAGCTGATGGAAAACCTGCAAAAACATGTCCAACATGTGGTGGCACCGGATATGTTCATGCACGTCAGGGATTTTTTGCGGTTGAAACACCTTGCCCTGATTGTAATGGATTGGGTAAAAAAATAGATAAAAAATGTTCTCAATGCGACGGCACCGGAACGGTTAATAAACAAAGAACTTTGGATGTAAAAATCCCGGCGGGTATAATGGATGGCGCAAGATTGCGTATGGCCGGCATGGGTGAAGCCGCCCCGAACGGTGGCAAACCAGGAGATTTTTATATTGATGTTCATATCCGCCCCGATAAAAGATTTGCCCGAATCGGAAACGATTTGTTAATGCATATTGATCTTGATTTTGCAACATTGGCATTGGGTGGTGAAATAGAAATTGAAACTTTGGATGACAAAAAATTATCAGTAAAGATTCCATCGGGAACCCAGGTTGGCGAAAAATTACGTGTCCGTGGACATGGTATGCCAAATGGCCGTGGTGGATTTGGTGATTTATATATAGAAATAGGAATTGTCATTCCAAAGAAATTATCTGAAAAACAAAAGAAGGCATTAAACGAATTCGCCGGAACAAAATCAGATAAGAAAGGTTGGTTTTAATAAATAAAAAAACATCCGCTTGTTCAGCGGATGTTTTTCTTCTCCCCTTTTTCGTTTCTCATGAAACAAAACTTTTATTTACAAACCTTTATCATTTCGTCTATTTCTGCACCCAATATCAAATCGTTTGCCTTTTGCTTTTCAATTTGTGATAACGCATAAACAACTGTCGCATGATCGCGACCACCACAAACATTGCCAATTTCAGTTAATGATAAATTTGTTGTTTGTTTTAATACGGCCATCATAACCTGACGTGCACGAACGAGACGACGAGAACGCGAATTGCCACAGATTTCATCAAATGATACTGACATTTTTTCACACATCATTTTTACCATTGATAACGGTGTTTTATTTTTTTCCATTAAATCACCCAACAAATGGGATGCGATGTTCATATCAACATGTTGGCCCATCAATTCTTCGTATGTTTTGATTTTGTTTATAATACCGTCTATTAAATGGCCATTCCCGGAAATGTTTTTCGCCAATTCGTTCGCGACAGTATTATCAACACCACCACGTATTAACATTGCGCGTGATACAAAAGCATTTGGGGCAGCAACATCGACAACTAACCCAGATGCCAACAGTGATTGAAGACGTCTGTCGAAACCAATCAAAGCATTTGGTGCAACATTCGCAGTTAACACAACAGATTTACCAGCGTTTTTCAAATCAAATAATAATTGCAAGAATTCATCACAACTTGCACGTTTGCCAGCCAGCGCACAAACATCATCCATAACAAATATATCACAATTTCTGCAAAAATCTTTGAATGCAAATATTGTTTTATCACGCAATGATCGTGCAAAGTCCGCAACGAATTGACCGCCAGTCATTTTAACAACACGAAGTTCAGTTGTATTGCAAATGCAATCAACCAACAAAGATTTTCCAGAACCACTTGCACCATTTATAAATAACTGGGAAAACGATGCGTTGCCTAATGCTATTTTTTTACATGCAGCAACAGCGAACATATTATCATCACATGTTATAAATTTATTAAAAGTGATTTTATTATTATTCGATGTTTTCGTATTAAATGATTCGTACGCACAAACAACATTATCGTTCGCAGAGCGCGCAACATCATTCAAAGATGATTTTACACATATATTTAAATCTAAAAGAAAATCCGCCGCTATCGTTTGGAGAATATTTCCATATTCTTTTTTAACATAGTCGGCGGTGAATTGGTTTTGCGCAACAAGATTCAAACAATTTTGCGAGACACTAAATTGCAACGGCGCTATCCAAGTTGTAAATCCCGCTGAATCTATTTTGGACGCGACTGCCCCCTTGATTGATTCCACACTTACATTCTGTCTCGTCGCTATAACTTGCATTGCCGTTTGCTCCTTTTCCTTCCCTCAAAAGAGTTTGCGCATTATTTAATGGTTCAAAAAACCACCCCTTACATAAACAGTATGTTTATATAGCCCTACTCTTTTTCTCTCACTTTTTAGATTGATAAAATCAATCGTTTGGATGTTGAATAATTTATATGATTAATTTCAGTTTGCAACTAAATGTTAACAAATTTTTAAACATTTATTTTTTGACAACGATTCGTTTTTTCCCTGCTTTTTCGCACTTTGTATATACACTGTATATACATATTAAAAATCAGTTTAAAACATATCCGCCATCTTGTTTTCTTATTAAACCTTGTAATTCCAACACTACTAAATCAGCTTTGATTTCCGAAACTGTTTTTTTGACAAGATTTGCCAATACAGATTCTGATACTGGAATCATTCCTAATTTATCTAAAATATCATTTTTATATACATGTTTTTTTTCATCTATTTTTACTTTTTCATTATCAAAAAAGTCCTCTATGGACATACATAATGTCGCATCACCACTTTTTATTAAATAATTTGGACCAGTGCTTCGTGGATCACATGGGTGTCCAGGTACTGCGAATACTTGTTTTCCATATTCTTTTGCGAATCGGGCTGTGGTCATACTGCCTGATTTCATATCTGCTTCACTTATAATTAAAGAATCAGAAAGCGCCGCAACCCAATGATTTCTTTGAATAAAATTCGAAGCCACAGGATTTGTTCCAACTGGCATTTCACTGATTAAAACACCACGTTCCATAATTTCATAATATAACGATTCGTTTTCAAGCGGCCATATATTATCAACCCCGCCCGCCAAAACAGCAATCGTCTGGGAATCACCATTCACTTTCAATGCACCCATATGCGCCGCAGTATCAGTTCCAATTGCCATACCAGATGTAACAACAAAACCATGTTCAACAAATGCAGTTGCCAGATCTGAAACAAAATTCATTCCACTTGCTGTGCTGTGCCTTGTTCCAACAATAGAAACACTTTTCTTTTTTAATGTGTTCAAATTCCCACGTGCAGAAATAACAACAGGATGATTTTTTACATTTAATAATCCAATTGGATAACGCGAATCGGTATCCATTATATATTCAATACCTAAATCATGCGCCATCTCTATTTCACGTTTAACAGAATCTTTGAAATCGTCTGTTAAATTTAACGATTCGATAATTGCGCCATCACAACCAAACTGTTTCAAAAGCGTGGCATATTTTACCGGACCAATTTTGGGTGTTCGCAATATCAAAAGTTTTTCTAGTAATTCATTCATAATAAAAAGATTGTAGAACAAATCTACAATCTTCTTAAAGAAAAAAATTCATAAAAGCTTATTGTTCAATCCAGATATAAACATAATCCGAAGGCAAATTTGCAGAATGAACCGGTTTTGACCCGACTTTGATAGCGTCAATTCTTGGGTCATCAACATCTTTTACGGCTTCTATGAAATTATTATTATTATAAACTTGTTCTTTATTATAATAATTATTTTCAATTCGTTGTGTTACAGCATTAACAATCGCGTCTGTGTCAACACTTGCCGGAACAACTGTTGTTGTTGTCCCAGAACCAGTCGGTGTAGCGACACTGTTATACGGACGCACAGTTGTAATTATTGGGAAACGAGAATTTGATCCAGAAATTGCACCAACTGTTTTTTGGTTTGCACGCAAAGTCCCAACACGAGAAGATGTAATTGAACCATCAGAAACAGTTGTATTGGTTTTAGTTGGTGTAATTTTTTGAATAGTTGCTGATTTTGCATTTGAATTACTGCCCAGCATACGAACAGACGATGCCGCGTTTACTGATATTGGTAAAACCAACAAAGAAATTATCAAAAGCTTTTTCATTTTTTATTCTCCATTTGCATCATTTAATTTTTTAAATCTTCTATCAACTCTTTATATTTTGCATATTCTTCGTCTGTTATCTTATTTGCAGCATGTGCGTCTTCAATAATCTTCAAATCTTGTCTGATTTTAACAGCCTTTTGTTTATCAGCTTCTTTATTGCTGTTTTCCAAAGACAATATTTCAGATTTATATAAATCTGCGCCTTCTAAACCTTTTTGGCCTTTCCAATCTTTGATGGCATTATTACCTATTAATTCCATAACCCCAACACCAAGACCAGCACCACCAACAGTACTTGCAACTATGCCACCGATACGTGCACCTTTTCTTTCATCCAAAATACGTTTTTCCATTTCTTTGGCATCTGCCCAAGAACCACATTCAATGGCTTCACCCCACATAAAATATTTTGGTGCGATATCAGAAACTTTCACTCTTGATTCATCGTCAGATTTCAATTCAACCTTTACAAAACATACATTGTTTTCGGGTTTTTCAACATCTTCGACCATATTGGCATAATCAGAAGTATCGCTATTACGTGAAGCCCACACAAAAGTATTTCCAATACCAATATTATTGTTAATACATGCATTGCGTTCTGCTTCGCGCATATCTTTCTTTTCTTCTTCTATTGTGACAACAGTTCCAGAATTTACAACTTTGCTGCCAGCATTCAATTGGTTAATAGAAGCGGTATAACGCGGTGCAGACATTATCATTTTCCCGGACATTGCAGGACGCGCATTATTCGCGGCATTCGCACTGAACACCAATGTGCCAAGAAGCAATACAGATACGAGATGTTTCATTATTTTATCCTCTCTTTATGTCCCGTATTATACCACAAAATGCGATAAAAAACAAATACTATTACGATGAAAAAGTTATTTTTTCCACTTCCATTCTACTTTTGATTCTTTGCCAGCAAGCAGACGCGAAACATTTTCGCGATGACGCCACAAACAAAGCAAAGATATTGCCAAGAACCCAATTCCAACACCAAAACTGATTACAAAACCTAAAATTGGCATTACAAAGAAAGCAACCACAGCCCCTGCAGAAGAATATCCAGACCCCAAAGCCACAATCAACCATTCAATACCACATATTATAAAAAGTAATGGGTTTATTGCCAACAGAACCCCAAATAAACAAGAAACGCCTTTGCCCCCCTTCCAATTCAACCATATTGGGAAACAATGCCCGATAATTGCGACAAAACCGCACCATACAGCCAATATTTCGCCACCAACATATCGACCGATTAAAACCGCGACTATGGCTTTCATCATATCAAGTATCCAAACGAGTCCTGCCAGACGCAATCCACCGACACGCATAACATTAGTTGCACCGATATTACCGGAACCTACCTTGCGAATATCACCTTTGTTAAAAAGTTTAGTGATAATTAAACCAAACGGTATTGAACCCAAAAAGTAAGACAATATTAAAGAAATTAAATATAACATATTATTTTCCCCTTGATTTTGCGTTTGTTTTCTATAAAATAACAGAAAACCATTAAAAATAAAAGGAAAATAAAGTGGCAAATCATAAATCTTGTAAAAAAAGAATCTTGGTAACAGCAAAAAAGAATGCAATTAACACTGCACGCAAGAGCGCTGTTAAAACAGAAACAAAGAAAGCATTGAAAGCAATTGAATCTGGCGATAAAGCCGCCGCAGTTGCAGCAGCACGCGCAGCGGAAAGCAAAATCATGAAAGCAGCAGGCAAAACAATGCCAAAGAAGGCTGCATCGCGTAAGGTTTCACGTCTGGTTAAGAAAGTTGCAAAAATTGCTTAAAATAATTTCTTTCAAAATAAAAAACCGTCCAATCGGACGGTTTTTTTTATAACTATTGTCCCGTATAAAATAATGCAGTGCGCAGAGCTTCGCTGCTCCGGGCGAAGTCGCCACAGTCGCGCGCGCAATTCGAAGCGCACGAGGCGGCGGACCCGCGGTCGCCGTTGAACACCCAAAGCGACGATGATGCATTTTGTTTATTTCCATTTAATGGTTTATATCCCGTTGCCTTACACCAACAGTATTGGCCCGTGCTATTTTTATTATATGATGCATCGGTAACGTATAATTTTGACCATATCTCGCCAGTTGCTTCGTCATATGTTATTGTGCCATTACTGTATCTTGTAAATATATCGGCTGCTATTGCGCCTTTTTCCTGACCAGCCAACGATGTATAGTTTGCTAAGAATTCATATGGATCCATTTGGCCGCCAACGACGGAGTCTACATTAGCTTCAAAATACGCTATACCCGCATCTGGTGTTGGTTGGCAACTCGCTTCACCGTATACTGTGCCATAGCTGAATTCTGTTTTCCATTCGTTCAGCCCAACATCACTTAAATTACTGTTGGAACATAGTTCATGGCCACCAGTCTGATCAATATTACAATAATCTGTATTATTTGTCCACCCATGTCCGTAATTATGATTGCCATTTATCGATGCGTTTAATGTGGACAGGTCAAATCCACGCACACGCCATCCACCGAATGTGTATCCGGTTTTATTCATTGTATTTGTTGGTAATGTTATCACACTGTCGTATGTACATGTGTTCGCTGTATTATTTGTTGGTGTGATTTTTGTATTATCACTGTACCAATTAATGTTTATGGTATTTGCATCCCATGTTGCGCGTAATGTTGCCGGGCCGGTATCTGTCCCCAATATCGGTTCATTACATTCGTTCCCAGAACCCGATATATTTGTTGAATATGATGGATTGATTATTGCGAATACCGCAAGTGAAGAAAATATTATTTTACAAAGACACCCGTGTGTGTGTGTGTGTGTGTGTGTAGGTTTCTGCGGCTTTCCGCGCATTTGAACATTTTTCCCTCCATTCTCTTTTTTTCCCTGACCCCCCCGTCCGCTTCGCGTCCCTGGTTCTCCCTTTTGGGGGAATGCGGCGCATCGCGCCGAGGGGGGTTGGATTGTTTTCCTTATCTCCCACATATTATATCACGAATCGGGGGTCCAAAAAAAGCGAAAAAAAACATCCGCAAAAAATGCGGATGTCTTTATCTTATTATATATACTAATTTAATGGTGCGCCCCAATGTTGTTGAATGCTGTGTTCTGCATCCATTGGGCTGACCAAAACCTGAGGTGTCAAAATAACAACCAATACTTCACGTGATGCAGATGTTTCACGAGATCCTGACAATGCCATGAAATCAGCATCGCCAAGACCGTATCTTGTATCATCGTTCTTTTGTTTTTCAAATCCAGATACGACCAACATTTGACCAGATTCCATGATAACTTCCTGCATGAAAGAACGTTCTTCTACTTCTGGTAATTGCAATGTAACCGCACCAATTGTTTGTGTTGACATTTTTAACAATTCACGAACCGACATTTTGAACAACAACAAAATTTTTCCATTTTCCAAAACATTTGGCAATAATTGCATTGAAAATCCTGTTTCCAAATCGTCCTGGTCCACAGTACTCGATTCAACTGTGGTAAATGTTCTTGATTCAAAACGTTTAATATACCCGGTCGTCTTTGTATTCGTCACAGGCGCAACACGATTATTACGCGTTGTCACACCAACATTTGTGACCAATGAAACCTTGCCCTGCTTTGCCAATGCTTCGATTAAAGCATTTGTTCCAGCGATTCTTGCCATTGAACCATTGTTAATTTGATCGTTTGTGTACGCACCATCAACAACTTTGCCAGTGGAATCTAAATGTGTTGCACCAGTTAAAGCAGATACAGCATTAGATAACACAGCGACATTCATAGATGACGCTTCTGTTGTGGCCAAATTATTTTTTGGATTTGCAACAATATTTAATCCTGATGCTGAATTTATTGCAGCAGCCAAATTCAAACCAAACGCCGATTCGTTTGACAATGATACCTGTAATACTTTCACATCAATTGTTACCAACTGGGATAAACGTTTGTTTTGTTTCGCGATATATTCACCAACACGATTCAAAATCGAAGGTGATGCAGTCACAGTGATCGTTCCCAAACTGCGTGACACTGTGAATTGGGCATTTTTCGAATTGTTTATAATTGAATTGATTGTTGATTCAACTTCGTCCCATTCTTTCAAAGTAGATTCCAAAGACACATGATTACCAGAATCCGTTTGAACAGATGATTGGTATGAAACATCTGTTCCCAACGCATATAATGTATATGTTCTTGTTTCTGTTTCATAGAATACTATTGAATCTTTGTCATAATACCAAAGCAAATCTAAATCAGTAGCAATTTGAGAAAGCAATCCTGATAATTTTCCAGTATATGCAACATCAACTGTCTTTTTTAATTTTTCACTATCAACCTGGCTATCTATTTTTACAGGAATCCCGGTAATAGAATTTATATCATTTGCCAACACCTGTAATGTAACCGGTTCATTTAATAAAATTGTTATACCTGTATCTGTTTCAAATTTAGACGGTAATTTGTTTTTATGTTCCAACAATGTAGATTTATTACCAAGCCACACACCTTCGGACATGGAAACAGTATCACCACCCGCAACCTTTGCACCTGGGTTTTTTGACATTTCAAACGCTTCATACGCATTAACAAAGTTTTGGTCTACTTCTGCAGAAACCTTGGCAGATTCATGCAAAGTACACCCAGCAAGAATCAAACTTGTCAAAGCGCCTATTAATCCTATATTGAAATGAATTTTCATCTTTGTCTCCTACCGTCCGGTGTTGGGCATGTTATTCTTCTGATGTTGAAATCACTAATACATGATTGCCTTTGTAAAATTTCGCATAAGGAATTGGTGTAGCACGTTCAAAATTACGCACCAAAGCAGACGCAACATCTACAAAACGTCCCTTGAATACTGCGCTTGCTTCTATTGGGTATTCACGAGATGTTGTCCAAACCAAATCCCAACCTTCTTTATCACACCAACTTTGCAACACTTCGCGTAATGTTTGACCGTTTGCAACAACCCATGAACGAACCTGGTCTTGAACCGCAGCCGGTGCTTCTTCGTCAACATATTCATTTACGCCAAATTCTTTTTCATTACCAGAGGATTTATTACATGTTTTTTCTGGTTTGAAACCTGCGCGTTCTGCAAACACAGCATATGAATCTGCGCGTTTATTGCAGTTTTTATGTGCACTGCGCGACATTGCCAAAACAGACCCGCCATCGTCTTCCATCATTTCACGACGAAGCAACGGCATTTCAGCGTTGTTTGCACATTCATAATCAAAACCTGCTGGAATTTGTTGACCGTTCATAATATTTGGCCCACCGGTCCAACCTGTACCACTTGTGTTGATATTGTTTTCGATTGTTAAACCAGAACCTAATTTGGTAACAATTTTATTTCCATTACATTCTTGACCTGCACATGCTATTTCAACATCGGCTTCTGATCCAACCAATGGCCACGCAGGAACATCAGAATCAACCGGCGAATAATCTTCGTATGAAACTTCTTCGTAAACAGGTTCTTCGTGCTGAGCAACATATGCCTGTTTGTCTGCTGTTTCTTGAACTTCTTCACCTTGATCATAAAAAACTTCCGATGTAACAATTTGTTTAAGCCCGTCGTCTGCAATGCCCGCAAAGCCAACCAAACCTGCAACAACCGCAAAAGCACAAATTTTATGGAACATATTTTCTTCCTTTCTTTCTTATTATTATGTATGATTATACCAATTTGACCGAATCTGTGCAAGACATAAAAACATAAATTTTGCAAAAAAATTTATACGATAAAAAATCGCACGAATCGATAAAACATGGTATACTTAATCCTGAAAAAGACAAATTTGAGGTAAAAAATGGGAAATATTTGGCTAATTGTTTTGGTTGCTATATGCGTTTTATGTAGTTTAGTTGCTATGTTTTTGACTTTATCAGCAAACAAAGACATCAAAAACATCAACAAAACTTTGACATACCAATATAATTTGATGGTAAAAATTCAAACCATATTGAAAAACAAATTTTCTGTTAATGAAACCACTGACAAAGCCGAAATAATATACCAAGATCTTTTACAAGATTTAATTCCTATTATGGCCGCCATAGATGTAATGCCACGCACAACATCTGAACATCCACTTTGGCGTGCACTTGGCGGAATAATGGATGAATATGCGAAAAACCCTTTTGTTCTTGAAAAATTGCGTCGCGTAATTAAACTTGATTCCAATATCGCACACAATGTCGGACATTATTTAAATCGTGCTAATTTATTTTTACAACATATGTCCGCCACAGATACAGACGGCATTTTATCGACAACTTTTACAGATGGTCTGCTTGGACAATCTTTGACCTTTTTTGCCCAAGCCCAGGCACTTGCAAACACTGATAAATGAAAAGATTAAACGAAACACTTATTAAAAAAATTTCATCTCTGCGCCATGAACCAGAATGGCTGTTAAACTGGCGACTTGATGCGTTTCGAAATTGGCAAAAAATGATAGAACCTCATTGGGCAGAAATAGACTATGATCCAATAGATTATGATTCATTAAATTATTATAATGAAACCAAAAAAATAGATAATTCAGAATTAAAATCAACATATGAAAAAATGGGCCTGCCGGAATCTGAACAACGCGCCCTGCTTGGTATGGCAACCGATACTGTCATCGACAGTAAATCTGTACACACATCATACAGCGAAGAATTAAATAAACTTGGGATAATATTTTTACCATTATCCGAAGCAGTTGTTAAATATCCAAATTTAGTTAAAGAATATCTTGGCAGTGTTGTGCCGAATAATGATAACTTTTTTGCAGC
>CAMVAB010000011.1 GCA_947165335.1 uncultured Pseudomonadota bacterium
CCAGTCACCAATATTTTATTTTCATGTTTCAATGGTGCGTTCGCATGTTCTAAAAACGCTTCACGCACTGGCAAACCAGTATAAACAATGTGCGTGGCACTATTTTTTGGCAAACCGTCAACTGATTCAAAACTTGTCATCAAAGTTTTTACCCAGCGCAACGCAAATTTATTCGCACGACCAATCGCTGCATTTTGTTCATGTAAATATGTTGGTATTTTCCAAACATGCGCAGCAAACACCGCAGGCACAGATGCATATCCACCAAAAGCAACAACACGATCTGGTCTGAATATCATAAATCTTAAAATCAAAGCGATTGCAGATATACCAATTTTAGACAACGCCATCATTTGTTTAATTTTTGATTTTGCACCAACACCCGCAGCCCAAATAAATGCAACACGTGATTTTGCTGGTTTACCATCTCGAACCATTTGCATAACACGTCCATCCGAAGAAATCGTTATTTTATGTCCGCGTTTTGCCAATTCTGTTGCCACACTTAATGCAGGAAAAACATGTCCGCCCGTTCCACCTGTTGCAATCCATATTTTCATATTTACCACCCCTTTATTTATCTGTTCCACGTATCTTCACGAATAAGTGCCAAAACAATTCCAAATAATATACAAAAAGTTATAAACGACACACCACCATATGAAACAAAAGGTAATGTCATACCTTTATCTATAACCAAATGCAACGCTGTCATCAAATTAAAACATATTTGCAAACCAAATACCGCAGCAACCCCAGTGATTACATACATAACAAAATCATCTTTGGATTGCGCCGCATGTTTTATCAAATTGTTCAAAACAAACAGCAACAGTATTAACAATGCACAAGCACCGATTATACCCCAATCTTCCGCAATTGCAGAATACACAAAATCGTTTGTTGCTTCTGGTAATACATCTTTAACATAGGATTCGTCACCCCTGCCAAAAAAACCACCATGTTTAATAGCATTTATTGAATACCATGCTTGACTTTGCGGGGCGATATGGAAAATATTTCCTATACGTTCTCTAACATGCGCAAGTTGCGGCAAGAAACCTATCGCTATTGCGCCAAAAGCACCCAATCCCCCGATAATCCATGGCAAAAATTTTATAGGGAATTCTGCAACCAATAACATTATCCCTAACACACCCATATATAACAATGCAGTACCAAAATCAGGCTGTAATACCATTATTAAAATACAAACCAAGAAAACCAGTAAATACGGATACCAATTTAATTTTTGCAGATTCCATGCTTCTTTGTTAAGAAAGATATCGCTGCCATATTTTTTTCGCATTAATGATAAAAACCATGCAGTTACTACTATGAAAAACGGTTTTAATATATCAGATGGCATAAATACTAATCCGACATTAACCCATCGATGACTTCCGTTTCTTATTATTTGCATTGGATTATGAAAAGATGTTAACAACAATGCGATTATTCCAAATATCAAACCAACAACAGATATTTTTATAATTTGTTTTTTATTTAACATACTGAAACCGAACAAAGAAAAGAACCCTATTGTGTACGGCAGAAATGCTTGCTTAATAAACTGATACCATGGATCACCCATACGTGTTGCATCTGCTGAACCAGCACTGACCAAAGTTATAAGACCAATTGCCATCAACCACAAAATCATGCTAAGAAGTTGTCGGTCTATTTCAAAATACCAACTTGTTAATTTACTTTCTTCACCACGTGTGATTCGTAACATGTTTTAACCCATAACGTTTTATGCGAACTTTAACAAAATAAGCGCTACACCAGAAAACAGGATAGACAACACAAAAAATCTATCTACTATCTTTGTTTCTGCCCATCCCAGTTCTTCAAAATGGTGATGAATTGGTGCACGCAAGAAAATACGTTTTCCAGTACCTGTAATTTTTCTTGTTAATTTGAAATACATTGTTTGCACAAAAGAAGACAATAAAATTAAAACCATCATACCTGCAGCAACACCCATAATGATTTCTGATTTTAATAACATGGCAACCGTTCCCATAAAACCACCAAGCGCTAACGAACCAACATCACCCATGAATATACTTGCAGGTTTTGAATTAAACCATAAGAAACCAAGTACTGCACCAAACACCCCACCAAGCACCGCATACAAAGAACTTGTTTCAGGCAAGAATATAACCGCATCCATAAAACCTGTTCTTGTTGCACCATATAAAGCAACGACTAAAACAATTAACACCGGCAAATATAATTTAGACAACATACCATCCAAACCGTCTGTGATATTTGTTGCATTTGCAGAACCGCATATAACAAAATACGCAAACACATAATATAAAAAACCAAATGTTAATGGAATTCCAAACAAATAACCAAAAGACCATGAATCAAGCGGTAATTCGATTGTTGACCCCAATACTATTGAAAGATTTGGAACATATCCCGGCATAGTTTTATTTATTAAATAAGCTAAAATCAAAACACAAATTGCTTCTAATCCCAAACGCATTGACGGCGACAAACCATTTGAAGCTTTCTTTGATTGACTTGATATCTTTTTATAATCATCCGCAAAACCTATGATTGCGAACATTAACAAAGAAAGCAACGCTATCCAACCGACCATATTATGCATTGGCATAAACAACAAAGACGACACAAATATAGCAATTAAAATTAAAATACCGCCCATAGATGGTGTACCTGCTTTCTTTCTGTGTTCAAGTGGGACATTTTCACTTATTGGCTGACCTTTGCCTTGGATTTTATGCATAAAACGAATAAAACTTCTGCCAAAGACAATCATTATCATAAAAGCCATACCGAAAGCGGCCGCAAACTGAGTCCAACCACTAGCAAAAAAATGGAATCCACGCGATAACATAAAATCAGTCAACATAAAAAACTCCTTTCACTTATGTGACTATTTTATCATAAAAAAAGCATGAAATAAAACGAATATAAAAATATATTTTTAAAATATACCACCAACAGCAGTCTTTTTTGACTCTTCTTTAATTTTTTGTGGTTTGTTCGGACCTTGTCCTGGTTTAAAAACTTCTGTAATGATTACACCATTTGGATCCTGAGATGCAGCGACACCACTATTTCTGTTTACGCGAACAAAACTTAATCCATCTGGTACAGAAAAAGGTTGATTGCTTTCATTTTTCAATGCTTCGCGCATAAAATCAGCAAACACACGTGCCGCCATATGCGACCCCGCGCCACGCCCGATTGGTTTTGGGGTATCATATCCAAGATATACACCTGCGATTAAATTCTTTGAAAAACCGACAAACCAAACATCTTTTACATCATTTGTTGTTCCTGTTTTTCCGGCAATAGTGTGACCTTCTACGCGCGCCTGTTTACCGGTTCCACGTTCTACAACACCCTGTAATATAGAAACTAACTGGTATAAACTTTGTTCATCTGATAAAGGTTCGCCTTTTTCGGCTTCTGCTGGCGGTAATAAATTTTCGTTCCATTCAATTTGTTCGTGTTTTTTACCACCAATCAAATTACCATATCTGTCTTCAATATAATCAACCATTTTTGGTTCAATAATGTGTCCACCATTAACAAAAGCAGAATATCCTATGACTAATTTTTGTAATGTTGTTTCACCACTACCAAGCGCCAAAGATTCATTCATATTTTTCAAATCTTTTGGATAAACACCAAATCTCTGCGCGGCATCAATAGCTTCTTTAACACCAATTTGTTCAACAAGACGAACAGCCGGAATATTGCGCGATGTTTCAAGAGAAAAACGTAATGGGATATTGCCTAAAAACTTTCTATCATAATTTTCAGGTTTCCACTCTTTGTTATTTTCACGCCAGCCAACAATTGGTGCATCCAAAATCAAACTCTCAGGACTGTACCCTTTTTCAAGTGCTGTCAAAAACACAAAAGGTTTTATTGTTGAACCAATCTGGCGATATGCCTGTGTTGCACGATTAAAAGAGCTTTCACGAAAAGAACGTCCACCCGACATTGCAACAACACGTCCGGTATGCGGATTCATCACAATAATCGCACCCTGTAATTTTGGTTCGTTTTCAGATTTGCCCTTGTTAAAAGCATCTAACTCTTTTGCTAACGCTGCCGCTGCTGCACGTTGATATTCCGGTATAATTGTTGTTTTGATATAAAGCCCATCGTTATATAATTTTTCGCGTCCTAATTCATCCAACAATGTACGACGCACATCTTCTGCAAAATATTGGAAATCCATTTCCATTTGTGCAGTAAAACCAGAATTTATGTTTAATGGTTCTGCCATTGCAGCCGCCGCCTGTTCTTTTGTAATATAATTATCATCAACCATTCTGCGCAAAACATAATTACGACGCTCTTCTGCGCGCCCTCTATCATTTGGTGCCTTTGGTAATGACGCCAAAAATGCACATTCAGACAAAGTTAAGTCTTTAACTGGTTTATTAAAATACATCAATGCAGCAGACCCAACACCATACGCACGCGCACCTAAGAATATTTCGTTAAGGTACAAAGTCATTATATGTTTTTTTGAAAAACTGCGCTCTAAACGCAAAGCCAAAATTGCTTCCTTGACCTTTCTCGAAATTGTTCTGTCTGATGTTAAAAAGAAGTTTTTTGCAACCTGTTGCGTAATAGTAGACGCACCCGTGAATTTAGTATTAAAACCAACCATGCGCATCGCATTATTCAAAGATGCACGAACAATACCTTGAATATCTATCCCAGGATGTGTCCAGAAATTTTGATCTTCAGCCGCAACAAAAGCATTAACTAATTGAGACGGCATATCTTCAAAATCTATAAACACACGTCTTTCTTCGGCGTATTCAATAAGCAACGAACCATCTGCAGCATACAAACGCGTTGCCACAGGCGGTGTGTATGTAGCAAGATTTCTGTATTCTGGTAAATCATGCCCATAAATTAAAACCAACGCGGCAATGCCCGCTATTCCTGCGACAATACACCAGAAAATAAAATTGATAAATATACGCAAATATTTTTTCGTTTTCATAAAGTTAATTTTATGCCAAATATTATAACTTTGCAAGTAATGGGGTTAAAAATATTAAAAAAACCGGCAATGCCGGTAATTTTATAATTCTATTTTTCCATTTGTTGCGATTATATCGCCAGTATCCATATAAAATTTACCACCGGCCTCTTTAACTAGTAATTCACCAGCAGCAATTTCTGCGTAATCAATTGGATCAGATATAAAACCATCCATCTTACCAGATGCAACCCATGCTAAATCTAAAGCAGGACAACCTGTTTCGCGCGCAGTTCCAGCAACAATTGGACGAATACCATTTGTGTTATAACCAATCGTTAAATCTTCAGCTTCTTTTAAATTAGATACTCGAATTTTTTCGGAATGATATGCAGAAAATACATATGCACCGTTTCCGCTTTCCGCATAATATAATCTTTCTTCGATTGGGGAATAAACCAAAGCGATTTTTGTTTCGCCATTACTACGCAATGCCAAAGATATAGCAAAATGCGAATTGCCACGAACAAAATTCGCAGCACCTGATAACGCCAAAACAAATTCATCGCGGCCATCGCCAGCCCTGGAAACATCTGGGGTTAATAATCCGGCACTTGGACGAACAAGTTGCAAATCAGATAAAATACTTTCTTCTATTCTTGCAGATGCTTTTGCAACAAAATCTTTTGCACTTTTTAATGACTGTTGTAAATCTTCGATTTCACCAAAATCACGACGCAAACCAGATGCAGTATTCTGCAACGCTGCGAACATTTTATTTAATTCTGTTGAACCTTTGATTAACAAGTCCATATATAATTCCTACATTAAAATTTGAATCCAGCAAATTTGCTTTTGAATTCTTCTGCACGTTTACCTTTTGCACCTTCGTTGCTGCGTTGACCAGTCCATGCAGGATGGTTCAAATTATCAGTAGATAAAACCAAATCTTTTTTAACAGAAGAATACATTTTCACTGTTTTTCCGTCAGTTGTTGTGACGTTAATTTCATGATATTCTGGATGAATTCCTTTTTTCATCGTATTGTCCTTTTTATTTAATAATTATTTACAGCCCGAAGATTATACCTGCTTTTTTCGTAAAATCAAGATAAAGTTAGCGTTTGTTAAGGACCTAGTATTGACCAATACATCCCAAATAAGAATTACCGGTCGATTCGATTATATTTACAAACTGATTTTGATTTTTTCCAGAAAACAACGCCAAAATTGTCCCCGCATCAGTGGCCAACATGTCGGTCACAGTTGCAATAGATGAATTCATTTTCTTGAAAAAACCGCTGGCAGGTTTTATTTCAGCGGCTAATAATTGGTGTGAACCTTGTTTTTTTGTGCGATTTTGAGCAGCGATGACCATCAATTGACATTCTGGGGAAATAATCATCTTATCAACAATCGTGGCATTTGCCCCTAATAATTCGCCCCACCACCCAGTAGATTCACAAAAAACAGGATAGTAAACAACAGCGTCCCCATTTTTTTCAAATACAGCTGTTAAATCTAGATCTTCCGATATAACCTCTGGCATTAAACCAGTTTCGTTATTTATGACTTTGCGTGCCAACTGGTAATCAGCATTACCATTTGTTTTATATGGCCAATAAAGAATCGGATTTTTACTCATCGGTATGAATTATATCAGATTCGGAACAAATAAAAAAGAGCACTTTGTTAAATAAACCACTTGATTTTTTATTTTTTTATTGCTGATGCCCACTTTTTAAGGTTTTTCCATACAACATTAGCATCATTTTTTACTGTCTGATAGTATTTATCTGATATTTTAATCTTAAATAACATAGATGTTAATTGCGGTATCATTACCATAAACATAGCAATAAACACCCCCATTAAAACCACAGTAACAATGCTGTCATTCTGCATCAGCAAGCCATCCAACAATATTTTCGAATCGTTATTTGTTATCGCTTGTTGTAAAACACTTGCGCCTTTCCATTCACCAAATGCAGCATTCAAAAACATAATTGAAAATGTTAAAAAGACAACAGTTAACGCAATTCCAACTACTGCTTTTATACAATCGTCTATCATTTGGCGAATCGTTGTTTTACCTTTTGGAAATATTGCAAAATCATCATCATCAAACATCCACGCTAATAACATCAACGGTAACATTATCAAATCTAACGACAATTTTATAAACACTTCCAAGAAATATAGTGGTATCGGCAAAAGCGCTATAAAATATAAAACCAATATAAGCAACCCAGCAAAAAATATGGGCACATTTGGAAATATTGGCACAGCCGATAAAATTTTGTGCATATAATCAGTATCAAAAGCCATATTCATTAACGCCCATCCAACAGACATTCCCAATCCGGTAATTTGGTGTACATTTGCAACTTCGCATGCCAACTGATGTCTTAATTTTGGCGAAAAAGCACCATACTGAGAAGCATCTGCTGAAACACTCACTGGGTCCGCTATTGCAGTAGCAACCATACATTCTGCAAATTTATTGTTATCGCTTACCACATAATCAAGCGATGTCCCTATCGTTAACGCAGGTTCTATCAGAACGCTTGTTATTAAACGCGGCAAAGGGATCAATAACAAACCTATTAAGATTGTCATTTTCACAACATATGTACTAAAATTACCCAGTATTTTTGATGCTTCTTCTTGTTTGCCATTTAAATAACCCTGAACAAGTCGCCATGCGACAAGAATCGCTAGTAATGTAATCGACATAGGTATGATAATATGACCTATTGATTTATAAACACCAGGCAACAATGTCGACATTGAAATCATAATGTCTGAAAACATTTGGCATGTCCAACACGTTGAAAAGAAATCTAGCGCGCTTTTTATATCTACAGGTGCAGCAGTTCGCCATATTGAAACACCGATGATTCCAGTACCAACCGCCAATCCTGCCAAAACAAATGGCGCAACAGCCCCGGCCGATATAGGCATCATCGCGACAAGTGCCATCCAAAATTTTTTTAACACTTTCATGATTTTAATTATACCACAAAATATGATAAATGTGATATAATTCAATTATAAAATTATTACGAGAGAGAATGCACACATTAAAATCGGTGTTTATGCAAGTGGTTCGTTGTGGTCAAATAGTTATTTGTCCACTACTGCTGCTGTGTATTTTTACCCAACCTGCCCACGCAGATATTATTGACGCGTATAATCTTGCTCCGTTTGTTCCATTGGTTCTTGAAACAATGATGAACATCGCAACATCATTATATAAATTTTTTGTAGGAAACGGTACAGGTCTGATTTATATCTGTATTTACGCTTTCGCCGGATTTTACATTGCTATGTACCTGGTCAAAATGTATCTGCCAAAAGATTGGCTTTCGTTTTTTGGTTTTTCAAACGGTGGCGAAATATGGGAAGGCAACACAGATGGATTTAAAATCGCAGAAAATGTTTTAAAACCATGCTTGCGCGCTATTATTGCAGCGGTTATTTTATTACCGATTAAGCCAACATATATCACAGAGGTTCTTGTTAATCCGTTTCTTGAATTCGGGTCTTTTTACACAGAAAGTGTTTTGAAAACCATAACCCACATAGATTCAGATAAATTAAATGTGCCCACTTGTCCCGTTTCTATCAGCGATTCGGGATGGTTGTCAAAACGCAGTTGTGATTTTTTAGTTCAACCAGTTTATACAATTTCAAAAGAAAACAACAGAGTCATAAAATATGGATTTGATTTCTTAAAATCTGGGTTACGTGGTTTGATAGTGCCTATACCACATGGTGGCGAAGATATTCTTAATATAATCACAGGAATCTTATTAATATTTGCATTTGTATCATCAAATGTGTTTATGGCATTACTTATCATCCAGGCTATATTTGATTTTTGCTTGGCCCTGATAATGTACCCATTTAGTGTACTGGCATGGGTCGCAAAGAAATCAGATAAATGGTTTGATATTTTACCAGCATTCAAACAAATCATAGATGCATTAAAAACACTTGTTATAACTATGATAGCTTGTGCTTTTATATTATGTATCAATATCGCCATTGTTCGTGCTTTATTTAATTGGTCATCATCTATTTTTGTTGTAGCAGCAAATGGCATGGCAGCAACAAATGTCCCAACAATTACAAATACCACTATGAATTTTGGTCAACATTCTATGTTATGGATATCGTCACTTTTAACATTCTTCCTGATGCAAAATATATTTAATATGACGCGTAAAAAATTAGAAGAATATACAAAAGATACACCAAAGAAACTTTATGAAAATGTAACAAAAGACGCTACAACAATGTGGGGCAAAATTAAATCAACACCTGACACTATAAAAAACATTGTGGGCGGGGTAAAAAAAATAACAGGACAAAAATAGTATGCAAGAACTGGCAAACTCTTTAATAGACATCGGCACACAATGTTGGGCGTGCTCTGTATTTGATTATTTGTTTGCTATTATTTCAAACACTGCTGCGGCCGCATATCAAAGACTGACCATGTTCAGCGTGATTATATTTTGTGTTCTTTTTGCCTTTTATATATTGAATGTCGTTTGGGAAAACATCAAAAGCGGAGAATCAGACCCGTTTTTACAAAAAAGCGTTAAACCTGTTATTATTAAATCTTTGATTGCTTTATCTTTGTTGAGCGCCGGTTTAATTGTTCCGCGTTTTATATCAAGCGTAACATTTGAACCCGCGGCACAAATTACATTACAATATTCAAAATCTATGTTACCATCTGATTATATTGTACCTGATAATTACCAGGCAATAAAACTTAGTGATAACGGATTTTTTAACCCTGAATTACGTGATACAATATTGCAACTTATTCAAACAAGTGTTTCTAATTTCCAGGTTTATATAAAGATTGGTATTGCCATCATAGACGAAGCATTTTCATTAGAAGCCATGCTTGGTATCGGTGCATTAATTCGTCATATAATAATCAGTTTTATTGGATTATTTTTAACATATTATTTTGTAAAATGGTTTATTTTATATTCATTCTGTTTTATGGATATAATTTTAGCAATGGCATTGTTCGCTTTCTTTTTCCCATTATCAATAATATTATTTATATTTAAAGATGCTTCGAGCGCACCAGACTGGCTGAAAAAACTGGGCAAAGATTTAGGTGGGGGTCAGATAAAAAAATTGGTTAATGCAATCATATCAGTTGGCGTAACAATTTTAACATACACAATCATCATAGTGATAATTCATGGTTTTCTAGATAAAAACGGTATAACCATAGATTCAATACAAAATACTTCTGAATCAATATTTAATTTTGATTTAGAAAACCCAACCGCTATGCAAATAACTTTTGCTGGATCGATAGTATTGGTTTATGTAATAAATTACATAGCGGGCGAAATACCAAAAATAACCGAAAAAATATTATCTACATTCGGGGTGTCCCAGGAAAAACCATTATCAGAAGAAATGGGTAAAAACGCATGGAAATTAACAAATATTGTTGCTGAACAAACTAAAAATTTAGCAAAAACAATTATAAATCCCGAATCGGTAAAAACAGATCAAAAAGAAGACAAAAAAGAAAGCAAATGATAAAAAAATGGCTTATTAATCAAGGATTGAAATTTTTGATGGGCGCAATCGCGTTAGGTGTTGGCATTTGGTATTTATCTTCTTCTATTGGTGGCGCTTCTCTGTCCTATACAAGTGTTGATGCTTTCTTGCAACAAATAGGCGTTCAAAACGGGGATATCACAACCGCAAACGGATGTTTTTTGTGTGGGTATATTGGCGAACTTTTTGCAGTACTTGGACGCGCCACAGAAATGTTTTGGAATGGCATTGTTCATAATTTATGGATTCTGATGGCAATAGGTTTTGGAATATTTATTATTTCCCACACTATCAATTATATACGTGAACAAGCTGAATCAAAAGACGTGAAGAATTTGACTGACACAGAGCCAAAACTTGATTTTAATAAATGGTTCGAAAAAGTCTGGAAGACAGGGGTACGTGTTATTATTGCAGGCGCACTAATTGGAACAATAAATTGGTCTGGAACTGCACCTTTGCGCGTTGTGACAAATTTAACTGTGACTCCTGTTATGTATATTGGTTCCGAATTATCTATGCTTGCAACTGGTGTTATAAGTGGCGCAAAATGCGATATATCTGATTCTGCTACAAAAGCAGAAGATGTTTTAACACCTGTACTTCATTCATTTATGTGTGTGATGGGAAATCTTAATACTGTAATGTTGGCTGGCGCTGGTGGTGGTTTTGCGCTTATGAATTATGCATGGCTGGGACTTGGTGGTGGATTATTTACATGGCTTGCCGGATTGGCACTTGTGTTGATGTTTTTAGTTATAGGATTTGATTTATTATTTCAAATTTTAAATGTTTTATTTAAATTGATTTTCATAATTATATTTATGCCGATAATGATCGCAGCTGCAGCATTTGAAGAGGTTTGGTCTCTCGCAAAAGATGTCATGAAAACAACTTTCGATATACTGATAAAATCTGCTGTCAGTATATTAAAAATCAGTTTAAAAATTACAATTATATACGCAATTGTCTTTTTCGCAGCAGATCAAGTTTATCCTGGCCCAGAAGATGGCTTTACATCAATATTACCACCGCTACTTACCCAGGTTGGCGACAAACAAATAGACGCAAAAACAACATCTGTTATGAATGTGTTTTCAACATGCGAAAAAGTGTCGTTAAATAATGGTGAAATGGATAAAGAAAAATTCGTTTCATGTTTCAAAACTCAACGCAGCATGGTAGAAGCACGCTATCCAAGAGCCTTTGATTTTATGGATGACGGATTTGACTTTATGTTGTTTATGATTGGAATATGGTTCTTGTATTTTTGGATTGTATCTCCAAAAGTTGATAAAATATTCAACATAAACTCAGAAGAAAAAGAAACTTTTGATTATGGGCAACAAATTAAAGATTGGGGTAAAACAGCCTATAATGCACCTGGGAAAATTTATAACAGTATCAGAGACAAAATAAAAGAATACAAGGGGAGTTAACAAATAATGCAGATTCGCAAAATATTTTCAAAAATTTTGGTTTGCGTTTTATGCGTGCTTTGTTTGCATTGCTCTTCTTTTGCAGCGGGAAATATACCATACGGCGATATTGGTGATTATGGCAATTGGATAACAAAAGACAACATGGAACAATTCAATGCTAATTTATCAAACGACATGACCGAATTCCAAAGTTCTTTTGAAACCAAACTGCATTCTACTGATTTTGTTCCAATCGAAGTAAAACTTGGGTTGGTATTTATGAAGGCTTTATCTTCAATCGATTATGTTTTACAGATATCGCTTGTACGTTTTACAATTTTATTCTTAATCATTATGTATGCGTTTTGGATTGGACTTACTGCATACCAAACTATTCGTGATTCAACAGATTACAAAACAGTATTGTATGACATATTCAAGAAAGGTTTTACTATCGCCATATGGATTATGATTCTTGAATTTGGTCCTGCGAAAATATTTTCTTTGATAATTACGCCTATAATTGGATTAGGCACATATTTATCAGATTTTATATTAGATGCTGTTGCACAAACATATAACGTAACCATTCCAGACACATGCGCAACAATACATCAATATGTTGATACAAATAATACTGGGAAAATGTTAATAGATCCAAATACTGCTGCAAACATTATGTGTTTACCGGGTCGTCTTTCTGTGTATTTTTATCATGCTGTTGCAGCTGCTTGGAAATGGATGATAAGCGGATTTGGAAACAGCGCTACAGCAATCGCCGTTGGCGCAACATGTATAGTATTGTTTATTAAATGTATATTCAAATACGCATTTATGACATTGGGCATTGTTGCAGATTTGTTTTTAACATTGTTAATGTTGCCTTTTACAGCGCTTGCTGAATCATCGCTGGTTACCCCTGACAGCAAAAGTATTCCTGGTCGTATATATGAAGGCTTTTTAAAAATGTTCAGCGCGAAAAAATTATCGGATGTTATTTCTGTATTTATAAATACCGCTATTTATTTTATAAGTTTATCCATAATCATAGCAATAAGTGCAGCTCTTTTAACCAATATTATTTCCATATCGTCAAACAATACTTATAATGTCGGATCTGCAATAACAACTATTTTATGCGGTTGTTTGGTGTTATATTTTGCAGATAAAACTGATGAATGGATTAAAAAACTTGGTGGAGAAATAGATAATTCATTTGGCAAACAACTAGAAAGCAGTACAAAAACACTTTGGGGTGATGTGAAAAAACTTCATTCTATGGCAATCAAAGATTGGATAAAGAAAAAATAAATTTAAACAAATTTCAAAAAATCACGTGCAACATTTTTGATACCACGATTCTTAAAAGCGACTGTTAAAATATTTCCGTTTTCACCAATAACAACCCCTGACCCCATTTCAGAATGAAGAACCATTTTTCCAATAACACTTTCTATCTTTTGTGGTTTTGGTTTATATGTTGTATTTAGTGTTCTGCGTTCATAATAATTACCATTAACATTTGCAAATTGTTTATCTATTTCTCCGATAAAACGCGATGGCTTTTGATATAACCTTTGACCAAACACTGTTCGCACCATTGCATTTGTGATAATGGCGCGTATACGTGCACGTGTAATTGCAACATACGCCAACCTGCGTTCTTCCTCTAATTCGCCTTCCTGGGTTGTTTTTTCGTTTGGGAAAATACCATCTTCCCACGCAGGTAAAAACACAGTATCAAATTCTAAACCTTTGGCAGCATGAATAGTCATAATTGAAACCAGGTTTTTTCCATCAACTTCGTTATCATTATCATCAGTCATCATTAACGCAGCGTGTTCCAAAAACGCGGGCAAACTATCATATTTTGCAACAACACCGTTTACTAATTCACGAATATGTTCTATTCTTTCTTCTGCGTCTACATCTTTTGATTCGCGCCACATTTTTAAATACCCAGATTTTTCAAGTAATGTTTGCACTGCATCTTTCGGTGTTGTGTTTTTCCAATCAAAATCAAATGCTGCTAAAAATTCTTCAGCTGCCACACTTTGTTTAGATGTTAATTTAGCAATCTTTAAAGCGTCCATTAACGGCTTTTTTATTTCATGTAATTTAGCAATCGCTCCATCACCAAACCCACGTCTGGGCTTTGAAATAATACGTTCAAAAGAAATATCATCAAACGGATAAACCAATAACCTTATATATGCGATCGCATCACGAATTTCAGCCCTATCATAAAACTTAGTCGCACCAACCAATTTATATGGAATATTACGTGATGTAAATTCTTCTTCGAAAGTTCGCGATAACGAACCTGCACGAATTAAAACAGCAAAAGACGAAAAATTATTATTAGCGTTTCGTAAAATCGCATCCGAAACGAATCGTGCTTCGTCCCAATCAGATGGCAATGTCATAATATACACAGGTTCGCCACTTTCAATTCCTGGCGCAACACGCAAATCTTTGCCAAGTCGTCCCATATTATTTCTTATTAACGAATTTGCAGCCCCCAATATATTTCCAGTGCTTCTGTAATTAGTTTCAAGACGAATAATCTTTGCCCCAGGATAAGTTTGTTCAAATTCAAGAATATTTCTTATTTCTGCGCCACGCCACGAATATATAGACTGATCGTCGTCCCCCACACAACAAATATTCGGGTTTTGTGTATCTTTGGTTAACATCTTTAATAAATTCATTTGTGCAGCATTAGAATCTTGGAATTCATCTACCATAATGTATTTAAATTGGTTTTGATATTTATGTAAAATTTCAGAATTATCTGAAAACATTTTTAAAACAAATAAAATTATATCGCCAAAATCGATTGCCCCAAGATTATGTAATTCTTCGTTATATGCATTTAATATCTTTTGCGCAATTGGCGACAAAGACAGTTTTTCAAATTCGAAAACACCCTTGTCTTTGATATTTGAAATACGATCCACCCAATCAGACGGATTATATTCTTTTGTATCCAACCCCAGATTTGTTATAACACGTTTAAGAACAGCTCTTTGATCGTCTTCACCATATATTAAAAAATCACGACGAAGTCCAGCGGCCACATAATTAGCCCTTAACAAACGCAAACATATAGAATGGAACGTTCCCATCCATAAATCGCCACATAAATGCGCTATTTCTGAATAAGTCGCAACACGAAAACGCATTTCGTTTGCCGCTTTGTTAGTGAAAGTCAAAGCCAATATTTCCCAAGGTCTTGCCAAGCCATTATATAATATATGAGCAACCCTTGATGTTAAAACACGTGTTTTTCCTGTCCCTGCGCCTGATAAAACCAACAACGGGCCATCTACAGTCGTAACCGCCAACTTTTGTTCATCGTTCAAATCGCGCATATATTCCAAAGACATTTTTTTCAATTTTCCATATTGTAATTTATAAAAGTTTTCTATACAATCATTTTGTTATTATAAATAGGAATGTTATGACACGTTTAATTTGCTTTGATATTGAAACGACAGGATTTGAATACATGCGCGGCGACCGCTGTATTGAAATCGGCGCAGTAGAAGTAATTGACGGCAAATTAACAAACAACACATTTCATGAATACATCAATCCCGAAGGCAAAATCATTCCCCCAGAAACATATATGGTGCATAAAATTTCAAACGCCTTTTTGGAAGACAAACCAACAATGTCTGTAATTGCGCCTAAATTCTTGGATTTTATCGGGGATGCACCGATTGTTGCCCATAACGGACTTGATTTTGACTTTCCTTTTATAAACTACGAATTGGAAAAACTGAATTTAAAACCTATTCCGCGTTCCCAGATGCTTGATTCTATTGTAATTGCACGTAATCGTGTTTATGGACCAAAAAGTTATACTCTGGATGCATTGGCTAAATGGTTTGGGGTTTCGTTAACCGCACGTGCTGATGCACATGGCGCGTTAATTGACGCTGAAATTTTGGCACATGTATATCTGGAATTGGAAAACACCGCACCTGCAGTTGATATACACGAATTAATGAATGAACAACATGAAAAGTTTTTACAAACACCAAAAATAGGTACCGATTTTCCAAAACGCAAATTTGAAATTCCAGCCAACGAACTCGAAATACATAATAAATTCATGGAAAATTTATTAAAATAAAAAACCGCACCATACGATGCGATTATTGTGCAAGTGCCCCCCAAGCACTGGCAAATTTATTTGTACACCAATACGAACAATACAGTTGACACCTTGGTATGTCATTTATATTCGGTGTATTTGGTTCAGACCTACCGAATACGGATGTCTCAAAACTTATCCACACATATGGGTATGATACCTGTTGACTTGGATAACCTGGAACTTGGTATTCTGTAATGCCACACCAACAATTTTTACCTTCTGTTGATGATGGGTCCCCTTTAGCATAGGTTGTTACATCATTATTGTTTTCATCTTTTATAGTATTGTCTACACATTTTGAATCGCCTTTAAATATTACACCATAATTAGTTTCTACTTCCCATGTGTACTCTTTACTGTTGTCAGTGCACGTTTTCATCTTGGTATCTATCCCACTTGTCACATCGTAAACATCAAAACAAATATTATCCTTTGTGTGACTATGTGCAGATTGAATTGTTGGTGTTTTGTTTTTACTTATGATCAAATTGCATACTTTATTGTTGTCTGCTTCTGTTCCTAATGGACACGCTGATACACATTTACCAAATGCATTATAACCAGGACAGGAAGTATCGCACACACCATTATTGGCGTAATAACCTTCTTTACATACACATCTTTCATTAACACGTTCTTCTGCCCCTGAATCATCGCTGTAAACAGAATTTTCCGGACACAACATACTTTGATAGAATATTTCAGAAATACCATTTATCAGCGCCAACTTTTTATCGCTTTCTGTTGACAAACCATCAACTTTTGTGATCATTTCTGCATCATAAGCAAATACTGCATAACCACATGTTAATGCGACATTATAACAAGCCCCGGTTAACACACGATAAACATTTTCAACATTTGCATCTGATGACCATGCTGTAATTTGTGTGTTTTGTTTATTATAACAATCTTGAACATCAGTCATACAAGATGATGCATAATCAGAAATTATTTTGCTTTGTGCTGCTTTGATATTAACCATTGCACGTTGTATATAAGAAACAACAACTTCATTATATGGTTTATATATTGTTTTTTTGCCGTTGTCTTCATATGTGTAATATTGACATTTATCTAATACAGCACGACATAAACCGCCATCTTTCACAGTTGATCCAGTGCCAATTTTTTGCATTAAATAATTCACAACACAGGCACCGTCATTTTTTTGACATGTCGTATCTGTCTTAGATGCTTTAATAAAATCAGCAGTAATATTTGTGTTGTTATAATTCGTCATGAAATCGGTAATATTAGCCGTCCGACGCCCCAACACAACAGACCCATTTTCATCAATATATATTTTTGTTGGATCCAAACATTTTAAATAATTTTCACCACAGACCATATCATCCAACATGCATTTTTCAAGCGCACCAATACATTCTTTGGCATCGTATTGATTTTTGTTTTGCAACACTGCAAGACGCGCTTTCTGTAACATTAAATTAGCACTGCGCACATTGTTGACAAGTGTGGTATTTAATTTTTCCAAACCCTGTTCATACGCGATACAATCTTTCGCAATAGCTAAATCATAATTACCAGTAATCTGAGATTCTGTCCCACCCGCATCTTTACATTGATTCAACACAGATTTACAACGTTTTGTTGCTTCTTTATAAAGCGCGGTTCCACGTTTTGATGAAATATCATTTGAATTGCTGTTAAACAAATCTAAATTGAATAAATCAGAAGAATCAGAAGAAAAATCAAATTCCATATTCAACAAAGAATCACTGTTCGATGCAGTCAATGTAGTGGACGCCGTTGGATCTTTAATCATATCTGCAATATCGTCCAACATTGAACGAGTTTTTGTATTATCCTTTGTTTTATTCATTTCAATTTCTGCTTCGGTTGCAGACATAATCGCACGAATTTCATCAGCAGATAATCCAACATAACGAATTTGTTGTGCAACATCATTTAATTCAGAATTTGCCGCCTCTACTGCTTCCTGAGCCTTAGCATATTTAGCCAAATTTGCAGAACACGAACATCTTTTTTGGTTTGAATCTACAACTGCACAAAATTGATCCATACATTCATTGTATTGTTGTTGGCAAACATTATTTAAATCATTTGTCTTTTCCATTAAATCTTTTGCAGCTGCCAAAGATTCAGCCGTTACATTTTTTTGGTTTGTTAAAGCACGATTTTGTATTTTGCGAACCTGTTCATCGATATTAGATCCTGTTTGAACATCTGTATTACCAATTGTTGCACGCCCGCCCACTTCGGCAGTTGATGCACGCAAAGTTATACCTGCACGACGAAGGGCCGCAGTGCTGTTTATACTTGCTGCTTCGGTACGCGCACTGCGTCCAACAGTATTCACGCCCGCTTCCAAAGTTGCACCTGTATTTTTTGCGCGATTATTCACAGAACGCGAAACAACTTTTTGCTGATTTTTTTCAGTTGATACAACATTAACATTTTTTCCGCGCGAAACGACACGTGAAATATTTGATGCAGAACGATTTTTAACCGTTGTATTTTCTGTTTGCGCAACAACATTGTTTGAATTTTTTGTTGGAATTGTGCGTGATATAGAAGTCCCAGCCGCAAACGCATTTACGGTGAACAAAGCAACCACGAAAAAGAATACAGAAAACCTTCTCATTTCTTCTGCTTAATTATATCATAAAACCGAATCAAAAAAAAGCAGATTCACAAAAAAACCCGCCTAATTGGCGGGTTAAATAATAAAAATATTTTTTCTATTATTTTGATTCTGCATCTGGAACAACAGAAACTGTTTTTCTGTCGCCGTTTCCGCGTTTAAAGGAAACAATTCCAGCGATTTTTGCGAACAAAGTATGATCTTTGCCCATACCAACATTCAGACCTGGATGAACAGCTGTACCACGTTGACGGATAATGATATTACCTGGGATAACGTGGGAACCACCACTTTTCTTAACACCCAATCTGCGTCCGGCTGAATCGCGTCCGTTTGTTGATGCGGAACCTGCTTTCTTATGTGCCATAATTTAACTCCTTACGTTTGGGCGTCTTAGGCCTTGATTGATTTAATTTTCAAAACAGTGATAAACTGACGATGACCGGCAGTTCTGCGATAGTTTTGACGACGTTTTTTCTTGAACACCAAAACTTTATCATCACGTTTTTGTTCAACAACTTCAGCAACAATTTTAGCACCATCGATGAAAGGTGTACCAACTTTGTCGCCAACCATTAAAACCTGGTCAAATTCGACCGAACCATTGGCATTTAATTTTTCAACTTTAACAATATCGCCTTCTTGAACACGATATTGTTTGCCGCCGGTTTGAAAGATTGCGAATGTAGCCATTATACTTTCTCTTTTTGTTTATTTGTTAACTTTAAATTTGCGCATCTGCACAAAATTTTATGCAAATTATACATATAAAATACCAAAAGTCAACATTTTTGCACAAAAATTTATGCAAGTCATATATTTTAACAAAACAAAGACAAAAAAATACCGCCATCGGCGGTGCTGTTATTTTGTTTTTTGCTCAGTTGCAGATGGCATAGTCTGACTAGAACCCATAGGCATATAATATCTAGACCAAGATTGCTTGCTTTCTTTTTCTTCAATATGTGTAACAATTTTATTATTTAATTTTTGGGCACAATCCAAGATATCATCTTTTTTACAACTTGTTCCTTCGCAACCAATGTCTGTTATACTCCAATCCTTTGCCCAACCAATATTGTATTCTAATTGTTTACACGCCTTTTGTCTGTTGCTGCTGGCATTAGCAATTATCACAGATATATTATTCTGTAAACATTTATAGGCCGCCGAAGTACTGTTATTATAACCGCAATTTTCAGCACCTGCTAATACAACTTTTTTATCGTTGCTATTACTGTTGGCAGAACCACTACCTGCCAAACCGCCCGAAGATGAACTGCTGCTGTCTGTTGCGCCGGCGGCTTCAAGATTAGTTTTCACAATTGC
>CAMVAB010000012.1 GCA_947165335.1 uncultured Pseudomonadota bacterium
TATAACACGGTCACGGATTAGCAATCCGCTGCATTACCACTCTGCCAACGCTCCGGATGGGTGCTATTATATATAAACACTTTTTTAAATGCAAGTGCGAAATTAAAGTTTTTAAAATTAAATCAAGACGTACAAAAAACACTTGCGCTACATAACAATTTTTTTCTATGATGAATATATATTTAAAGGAAAGGATGGACAAAATGCCAGGTTTTGCGCGGTTTTTACGCATATTACGCACATCGTGTTTTGCGATAATCGTCGCGCTATTTTCATTAAATATCGCATCTGCTGCTTATGATGACACATCGTGTGTGGGGTCTAATGATGGGGTACCATCACCAACAGAAGCCGTATCTGGATTATTGACATGGAATGAATTGGTTGCACAAGGAATTATTACCGGTTCTGGTTCAAGTTGGGCGCCAGATCAATCAAAAATAGACGACTATTTAAGAGGACAAGAATGGGGGGTTACTTTTGACACCGGAACAGTAACCGGATATGCGGGATGTACTGCTACTGGATGGAAGACAAGCCAATCGTATTCCGCAATCAGCAGCGCAAACTCTGGTTGTGCATGTTCGCTTAACAAACAGACATGGTGGTTTATACAAGATTTAAAAGGCGGGCTTTCTGATCGTGCAGCAAAAACAGAATACTGTCGTGCAAATTGTCCTGCGCTATGCGCATCGCGAGTCGCAACAAATGCATCGTTCCGTGCAAAATTATTTGGCGACAGTTGTCCCGTTGTCTCAAGTTCTGTAATAGATGAACCAATAACAGAAATATGTGATGTCAACAATCCTTATTCTGGCGGCATGGTTTCTGATTTATATATTATGCGTTTGCCAAATGATGTAAAATGTTTGTGGGCAGATTTTGCCGGCGATAAAACAACAGTTTCAGCAGAAGACCAAATTATTAGTTGTATATATGCTCAAGACGAACAACCTATTCATCTTGGTGGGCCGGATCAACCTTTTGAAGCTGTGGACACACATTCAAATTATTACTCTGTACAAGAAGCGATTGAAACCGCAATTAACGAAGGTCAGTTGAACGAATACTCTAATTATAAATGTTATGTTGGTCCAACCATTGCCGACAGTCCTGATTATATACAAACATTTAATATTATAAACCATGACGCATCCGAAGTTTTCGCCGGCATAGAAAATATTACAAATGCAGGTATAGAAATATCGCGTGACTATAATACCGAAGGTGAATACTGTGTGGACGATTCTACAACATATAGAGTATTTTGTTTCCCAACGGGCGAGAATGTCGATAACATAACAAATAAAATTGAAACCACCCTTGACAACAATCGTTTTTATTATCCAAACTGCACGGCAGAAACATCCAACATAAATATCGATGATAGTGGTGAAGTTATTTCAACAAATACTGCTTTCATATTGGCTTTAAGAACTGCTGATTCTGAAGATTTTGCAGGCAATCCTATCGTTCCTGTTGCGTATTACAATCATTTTGGTTTTATGATTCCTATATTTTATGATAATAATGAATATGTACCATCCACTGTCAGCGAATACATCAACAATATATTAATTGACACAGGGGCTTTTCCTATAGAAGAATTTCCGAACACATTAAATTCTTGCGCATCTGATTTACTGGGCGAACAAACATTCCAAGATGTTATTGACGCTTTGTACCCAGATACACCATTAAAAATAAACGATTTTACTTCAGAAGAAATATATAACTTATATTATTGCGCACTGGGACAACAGGGATATAACCCAGATATGCCATTACTAACATTAATACCTATATCAGAAGCAAATACAGAAGAGATGGGATGCGGTGTGCTGACGTATGTGCCAGCATGCACATGTGAATCAGTTCCGGGATACTCTTGCGATCAATCAAATAGTTGCTCGTACAGTCCTATAACATATACTATTACATACGTATCAAATGGTGGAACAGAATATGCACAAGCAAATTATACTGTGAACAGCAACACAATTACATTACCAACGCCAACACGCGAACATTATGATTTTGGTGGTTGGTATGATAACGACCAATTTAATGGTAATGCAATAACACAGGTGCCTTCTGGATCATACGGCAATAAAACATTTTATGCAAAATGGACTTTGATAACATACACCATAGCATACGATAATAATGGTGGTTCTGGTTGTGCAAACGAAACATTTACTAATACAGCAGTTGTATGCAGCAATCCAACGCGTAACGGTTATACATTTGACGGTTGGGCCACAACAAATAATGGCGAAATAGAATATATTGGTGGCGAAACCATAACACAAACAAATTTAACACTTTATGCAAGATGGACACCAATAACATATACTATTACATATGTATCAAATGGTGGTCCAGAATATTCACAAGCAAATTATACTGTGAACAGCAACACAATTACATTACCAACACCAACACGCGAACATTATGATTTTGGCGGTTGGTATGATAATGACCAATTTGATGGTGATGCAATAACACAAGTATCATCTGGATCATACGGTAATAAAACATTCTATGCTTTATGGATACTTTCGTCATGCGAAAACGGATATACACTGGTTGGTGCAAATCCATTAAATAATAAAGACACCAGCACTGATGGTGATGACTATGGATTTAATAATGATTCTAGTGGTGCATTTGGTCATGATTACGTTGGTATAGATACATATAATCTTGGCGAACAAATGTGGGCAGTTGAATTTGGTTATGGAACAATCCGCGGTAATGCGAGCTGTAATAACATAGCAGGTAATAATAATTATGAAGAGTGGGATAACGCTTCTTCTAATTGGACTGCCGCATATAATACTATGTCTCGTTCAGATACAGGTTCACAATGTTGGTGCCAATTATTAGATTTTACTGATTCTCAAACCAATAATGTTTATAATGCAAATCATGCACCATGGGTTTATTATTCGCTTGTTGAGACACAGACAAATCAAGACTGTGCACACGATTGCGCATTCTTCTGTTCAGCAGCAATCGAAGACGATTATAAATTCAGAAATGCTATGTTCCATTTGAACAGCGTTGCTTCTTGCGAAATTGAAAATTATACTATTACGTATGTATCAAATGGTGGAACGCAATACGCAAACGATTCATATAATATAAACAGCAATACGATTACCCTTCCAACACCAACACGTGAACATTATGATTTTGGCGGTTGGTATGACAATGATCAATTTAATGGAAACGCTATAACACAAATTGCAAGCGGTTCATATGGCAATAAAACATTCTATGCACAATGGACACCAACTGTATACACCATAGCATACGATAATAATGGCGGTTCAGGTTGTTTAAATGAAGAATATACAGCATCTGCGACAATTTGTGTTCCAACACGTTCAGGGTATCAATTTGACGGCTGGATAGATATTAACACCACAGAAATATACGAAGGTGGTGAAAATGTACAATACACCAATTTGAATCTTGAAGCGCAATGGTCGCAATTGTATACTATCGCATATGTTTTAAGCGGCGGTTCTGGGTGCGAAAATACGACATTTACGAATACAGCCGTTGTTTGCAGCGATCCAACGCGTAATGGATTTACATTTGATGGTTGGTCCACAACAGATGGCGGAGATATGGAATATATTGGCGATGAAGTTATAACAAAAACTGATTTGACTTTATACGCAAGATGGGAACCAATAACATATACTATTACATATGTGTCAAATGGAGGCACAGAATATGCAAATACTTCTTATAACATAACCAGCAGCACCATCACATTACCAACACCGACGCGCGAACACTATGATTTTGTTGGTTGGTGTGATGATGAAGAATTGACTGAAAATTGCGCAACAAATCGTGCAATACCGTCCGGTTCAACTGGAAACAAAACATTCTATGCACAATGGACACCAAACGAACAAGTTTTAACATATACTTTCTATTGTGATAGTAACTATGCAATAGATTTAACGAGTGGGCAAAACTTTATCAGCGATGGGTTAACGTTCCCAGGAACATCGACATGCCCTCAAGCAGACTCATATACTCTTGGTGGTTGGACATGTGTTAATTTGAACGATTCTTCGGAAACAATAACTTTTAATGATATTCAAAATGCCGAATGGACAGCTGATTTCTATGAATTTGAATGTTTTCCTAACTGGATTGACCCCGAAGAACCAATAGAAATTGGTATATGGGAATGTGTCGATGGTGTTGTTGAATCTAATGCTAATGAATGGACAAATGAAGCCAAAACAGGTTTGACAACTTCACAAAGCTTAAGCGATTCTGGTGTCGTAGCACCTGCTGGTTCTAATTCGTACGTGTTATCAGGAACATCACCAGAAGCACAAGAAACAAATTTGAATATATATCTGACTGGTGAAGAATTCTTTGTAACATGGGGCGAAACAACTATCCAAGGCTGGGCAGGATGCGGTCCAAATACATGGAATACAAAAAATGAATATAATTATACATTAAAAACTCTTAGCAACACAAATTCTGGTTGTGGATGTTCTCTTGATAAAGTGAATTTTGCTGTTAAGAAAAATCTTTTGTTGGTGTCTGGGTCATCATGGGAAGAAAAGAATCAATATTGTCGTGAAAACTGCCCTGCCGCATGCGCAGAAGCGGTCGCGAACGATCAACAATTCCGTAATACTTTGTTTAATGGCACATGCCCAGAAGCACATGTCCCAGAAATCACTTGTGCCCCAGGATATTATTTACCAGGTGGCAGCACAACTTGCAGTAAGTGCACAAACAGTGGCACCTATTGTGAAGGCGACACATTTACCCCAACCGATGAAGACCAAGGTGTCAAAGAATGTCCTGAAATAGTCAACTGGCCAGGTGCTGCCGAAGTAGAAGCAGATAACATATCACGCGGATCCAGCGACCTTAGGAACAGTATTAACAAATGCAGCGCATCGTTTAAATTTTCAGCGGTTCCAGAAAATATATCTCCGGGCGCTAGTTTTGACCCCGCATACAATTCAAATTCTGAATATAACGTTGGCGTATTTTTCCAACAAAATTCATGTTTCTATAATGAAGAATCTGAATCTTATACAGATTGTTTGCCTTCTGGGGTGCTCCATGTGAATCCGGCAATTGTGTGTTTAAACGGATATAAAATCAAAGATTCCGTAGCTTATGGATGGCCAGAAATTACTGTTGATAATATAACAGATGAAGAATGGAACAGTATAAAAGAATATACAGATAGCCATATTGGACAATTAACTAACTCATGCGAGAAAGGACAACCTGGTTATTATACAAAAATCTATGATACATATAAGAACGCCGAATATGAACAAACACGTTCGCTTGCTGATAAAGTCGGCGTAGCATTGATGGTTGGTAAATTTATAGATATGCTTTACTATGGAGAAGGTGGAGAATACGCACAATCAGGCAGAATTGTTGCATTATCTGAATTATATGATAACTGTCCGATCGAATATCCAAATTCTACGGCGGGTTCTTGGCAGAAAGCACATTGTTATGCAAATGTCACTTATGTATTCAATGATGGAACAGAAAACATAACAAATCAGATACATTATACGGATGCTGCACAAGATGGTTATGTACTTGAATTACCGACGCCAACCCTTGATAATTATGTGTTTACCGGATGGTACACAAATGAAAACTTAACAGGCACACCAATAACAAATGAAACCGTATTAGCCGGTGATGCCACATTATACGGGAAATGGACACCAGCAACATACACCATCACGTATGTATCTAATGGCGGAACAGAATATGAACCTGTAAATTATAATGTTACATCGACGACTATCACTTTGCCAATACCAACACGTGATAATTATGTATTTGATGGTTGGTGTGATGATGAAGAATTGACTATAAATTGTTCGATAAATCGTAAAGTACAGTCAGGTTCAACAGGAAATAAAACATTTTATGCAAAATGGGAATTGGCTGAATTTGTATGCGAAAGTGGTGTTTGGTTAAATATTGGTGATGATACACGCGCATGTTTATCTGCAACCAAAGTAACTTCTCCTGCGTTGGCTGTACAAATTGGCAATAACAAATATTATCTGCAAATCACAGAGGACACAGACAAACATATAAATGAAGATACTAATACCAAAATGCACATTTATTACAATAATCGTGAATATAATGTCCACGATGCTTCGATAACACAAAATTAAATAAAAAACCGCTCAATCGGCGGTTTTTTATTTTGTTTTTATTATTTATACTTGTTTTTCTTCGGGCGTGTGTTCCGGTTGAAATATTTCAACATCACGAGTCATAGATAAAAACTTCTTCATTCGCAAAGGAACAAGTTCATCTGTTGGAATTTCTTTCAATTCAACCAAGGCGTCAGCCACAGATTTCCCCAATAATTCCATTGTTGTCTGCCAATCTTTATGTGCCCCACCCGCTGGTTCATCTATGATTTTATCTATCACATTTAAAGACGCCATATCGCGCGCAGTTAATTTAAGCGCGGTTGCAGCATTTGCTTTGAATTTATTGTCTTTCCATAAAATACTTGCACAAGATTCAGGTGCAATTACTGAATAAATAGCATTTTCAAGCATCATAATTCTGTCACCCGTACCGATAGCAATAGCACCCCCAGAACCACCTTCGCCTACATTAACAGCGACATATGGTGTTTTTACACGCAATCCCATAGCTATTGTTGATGCCACAGCCTGAGATTGACCGCGTTCTTCGGCACTGCCACCTGCAAATGCGCCAGCAGTATCAAACAATGAAATAATTGGCAAATTGAATTTTTCAGCCAATTTCATTAAACGTTGTGCTTTGCGGTATCCTTCGGGGTTAGACATACCAAATCTGTGTTGTTGACGCGTTTCGATTGTGCGGCCTTTTTCCTGACCGATAATTACAGCCGGCATACCATACCAATAACCAATACCGCCACACATAGCAGCATCTTCGCCGAAACATCTGTCGCCAGCAAGATAAGTCCATTCATCAACAATACCATTTACATAGTCCAAGAAATGCGGTCTGTTTTCGTTTCGTGCCAACAAAACCCTGTCATATTCAGGCGTTTTTCCAACATCACGTGATTTCTTTGGCGTATCAAACTTTGGTGTTTTTACATCTATTACTTTTGGAGAACGCGGTTGTTTTGTTAAAACATTCAATACGCGTCCCAATGTTGATTTTAACAAATCGCGTTCAACCACGATATCAACCATACCATGATCATATAAATAATCAGCTGTTTGGAAATTAGAAGGCAATTTTTCATGAATATTTTGTTCAATGACACGACGGCCCGCAAAACCAATGCGAGCGCCCTTTTCAGCGATATGAATATCACCAAGCATCGCAAACGAAGCCGTTACACCACCAAATGTCGGATCTGTTAAAATCACGATGTAAGGTAATTTATTTTCATGTAATTTATTTACCGCCACTGTTGTACGCGCCATTTGCATCAAAGACAAAATGTTTTCTTGCATACGAGCACCACCGCTGCATGTTACCATAACAAACGGATTTTGTAATTCGATAGCATGTTCAATACTTGCGATAATAGCATCCCCCGCAGCGCGTCCCATAGAACCCATCATAAAATCACCGTTCATAACACATACTGTTGTGTTTATACCGTTGATTTTTCCGTCTGCTGTAGAAATAGCATCATTTGCGCCTGTATCTTCGCGCGCCTCTTCTAATCTTTCTTTGTATGGTATTCTATCAACGAAATTCAAAGGATCATCACTGACCACTGGTAAATCAAATTTTTGCCAATTTATATTATCAAATAACAAATCAAAACGTTGTTTTGGAGTCATAATGAAAGCACGACCGCAGCGCGGACAAACATAATGATTGTTTTTATAATCTTTGTAATACACTAAACGCCCGCACGCTTCGCATTTTATCCACATCAATCTGCGCACGCGTTCATATCTGTCACGATTACGATTTTTTATTCCCGAAGACATATCTTTATCCGTTCATTTTTTTTGTTAATTCACGACTTGGTTTGAACAAAATTGTTCGACCAGCTGGCAAATATATTGTTTCCCCTGTACTTGGGTTATACCCATTTTTAGTTGCACGTATTCTTGGTTGAAAGGTTCCAAAACCACGAATTTCAATTCTGTCGCCATTTGCAACTGCGTCTTTCATTTCATCAACAACTGCATCCAACATCAACATTGCGTCCTTTGCACGCATATGTTTAAACTGGACTTGCAATGTTCTGATAATATCTGAACGTTTCATTATAAATCCCTTGGTTATTTTAATGTTATATATATGATAGCATATTTTCAAAAAAATAAAGTAATTTCTTATATTTTTATTCATTTTTATTTTTAAGAAAACCGTCTTATGTAAAAAGCTTTGAATTGCTGATAAAATCTTCATCAAAAAGGGAGAAAATACCATGCACGACAACACAAATAATATGCCATTGATTGGCGATAATGCGCCATCTTTCATTGCACAAACAACAAACGGGACAATAAAATTTCCAGAAGATTACAAAGGCAGATGGGTGATTTTGTTTTCGCATCCTATGGATTTCACACCTGTGTGCACAACTGAATTTTTATCGTTTCAGTCTATGTTAAATGAATTTAAAAAATTAAACACCGATATAATCGGGCTTTCTGTGGGATCTATACCTTCACATTTAGCATGGTTTCGTTCCATTCATGACGAAATAAATTTGAAAGATTGGCAAAACACTGTTATTGATTTTCCGGTCATAGCAGATATAGATTTACATATTTCGAAATTGTACGGTATGATTCATCCGAAAACATCAGAAACAAAAACTGTCCGCGCCGTATTTATCATAGACGACAAAGGGATTATAAGAACCATATTGTATTATCCGCAAACCACAGGCCGTAATATCAAAGAAATCTTGCGTATTTTAACAGCATTACAAACAACAGACGCATTTGGTGTATCAACCCCAGCCGATTGGGTACCAGGCACACCTGTTATTGAACCGTCACCAAAAACTGCGCAAGATATGGTAAAAAGAACGAAAAGCAAAAACAAAAATACAAATGTTCAAACATGGTATTTGACTTTTCGTGAATTACCAGAATCAAAAATTTATGAAAAAATAATAAAAAAATAAATTCAGAATTTTAACGGTAAATCGCGCAAATTCATTGGTGCCGACGCATTTGTAGGACGCCAACGATACTTTTCAACATCTATGCGACCATCAGGGGTAAAACCAACACCTTCGGCAGTTAATAAATCACGTTGAACCTTTTCCCATTCTCCGTCCCACATTTTTCCGTCAGCAAAAGTCACACGATGCCATGGTAAATCATCTGTATCACAAGATGCATTCATTGCATATCCCACAAAACGCGCAGCACGTGGACGCCCTAGCATTTTTGCAATATCACCATACGTTGTAACCGTACCAACTGGTATTTTTGCAACTATATCATAAACTTGTTTATAAAAACCTTGCATAGAAACTATTATAAAACAATATTTTGAATATCAAATAAGAATTTTTAGCAATGAAAAGCGTTGATTTTTTATTTGAAACATATATAATCAAACGCATACGGAGATGTGGCAGAGCTGGTTGAATGCGCGCGACTCGAAATCGCGTATAGGGGCAACTCTATCGGGGGTTCGAATCCCTCCATCTCCGCCAGCGTTTTACAAGAGGGGCAAAACCATGAAAAAATATTTCCTGATTTGTTTATTATTATGTGGGTGTTCTTCATCGCAATCCCAATTTCCAATTACTACAACTGTTGGCGAAATACAGGAAAGAGATAAATTTATAGAAAGCTTAACTATCCTCGATTGTGCCTATAACAACCAAGGATGTGAGAACGGGATGGGTTTTACAGCATGCGTATATAAATTTAAATACGAATTAGCAAATTTGTCAGAAGAACAAAAAAACATGCTAGAAAATAATTTGCGTACACAATTTGGTTTTGAAAAAAGTTCTGATACAGAAATCAACAACGCTGCAGATGCGGTTTTGGCACGTTATATACAATGTAAAAAATAATATTAATCAAAAAACACTGCTTTATGCTGTGTTTTTTATTACACTAAAATATTGACAAAATGATATTTTGTGTTATATATAACACATAACAGAGGTAAAAATATGAAAAACAAAGCATTAACCAACAAGCAAAGAATCGACAAAAACCGCAAGACGATCGATGCTTTGATGCACTTTTCTATGAAAAACATAGAAAGTATAAACATGTTACGTCATGAAATTACTTCTGTTGAGCCTATGATTTTAGCCCAACCCCAACTGAAAGGTTTAAGCCCAAAAAATCGTAGATGTTTTTTCCAATGGGCTAATTTAAAAAATCTGGGGACAGCATATGATTATATACTGGAACACAAAAAAACACCTATTGATTGGTTTGAAATAAACGCATTGCACACTATGTTGGCCCAGGACACTGATGTTTTGCCAGGCTTTCGCGTTTCTATGGCGAAAGTGCTTGATGAATTTGCACCATCTGCAGAACAGATTTACTATAAAATCGAACAGATTACATATCATTTGAATGACAAAACATATCCTGTGTTAACACGCGCTTTCGATACTCATTTTGACATTATAATGACACAACCGTATAATGATTTAAACAAACGTTTGGCACGTTTTGTCATGAATTGGTTCTTGATTCAACATGGATATCGTCCAATCATATTTAATAAAAAGACAGATTCTGTTGAATACACATCTGCATTACGCAAACGCGCAAAAGGCGATCACCGCGCATACACAGAATACATGGAACAAAGCATGTTGCATACGCAAAACCAGATTATAAATCTTTTAAAAACACGTTAAATTTAAACATCGAAATCATATGCATCGACTGATTTTGCAATTGCTGCAACCAATTTGTTTTGATGAGCATCTGATTTAAGCAGTTTTTCTTCACTTTTATTAGACAAATGTCCCAATTCAATCAAAGCACCAGGCACAGTTGAACGCAAAACCGCAAAAGGCGCATGGCGAACAGATGGACCCTTTTGTTGTTCAATTGATGCACGGTTCATTGATTTTGCGCACCCGTTTGCATATTCTTCGCTTAATTCAGCAACAGCATGTTGTTGCAAAGACGACAATGCGACACGAATATCTTTTGAAAATTGTTCAAAACCGTTAACATCAATTTTATCTGCGGCATTTTCAGAATCAGCCAATTTCTGAGCTTCTTCGTCAGATGCTTTTTCAGACAATGTATAAATCGAGAAACCTTTCATATCACGACTTGGGTTTGCATTTGCATGTAATGATATAAACAAATCTGCGTGTTTCTTTTCTGCAAATTCAGCACGTTCAGCCAATTTCAAATACACATCAGTGCTGCGTGTCAAAAATGTTTTATACCCATTGGAATCTAATGTTTTTTTCAATTTTTTTGCAACAGATAACACAACTGTTTTTTCCTGGGTTCCGCCCTTACCTATACATCCAGGATCTTTGCCACCATGACCAGCATCGATAACTATTATATGTTGTTTTGATGGGTGTGTTGTTTGTTGCGTGGTATTTGCAACTGGTTTTGCAGTCGATGTTGCGGCTGATGTTGTGGTTGTATTTATACCCTTGCCCGTTCCTGCAATAAAATCTATAACAAGGCGATAATCATTATCGCCATTTGGTTCCAAAATCATTATCTGTTTTTTATCAATCGCATCTATCATTGAAGACAATGTCGCAGAAACCTGTAATAAAGAGTCATCTTGGATTTGCGAAATCTTTTTTACTAATGTGCCATTTGCTAGTTTTGTTTGTATATCTGTTTTACCATTAGTATTAGATAAATTAACAATTAACTGTTTATCACCATAAGACAATGTATACGATGGACGGCTTGCCGTTTCAATAACTAAACGCGTTTTGCCACCCGGCTGTAATCCAGTGCGTATAGAACGCAACACATTCGGCACAGCAAACACATTACGCGGTGCTAACGCCACAACCATTGCGGAAAAACTGACTGTTTTTAAAAATTGTCTTCGAGATACTTTCATCTGATTTATTATATCAAAAAAAAGATATATACGCAAGATTGTGTCATGATTTTTTTCCGAACAAAAACCGCCAAAACGGCGGTTTTATTATTTAATTATTGCTTTTATTTACTTACACAATTAGCAAACGCCTGGGCAATAACAGAAGTTTCTGATTGTGTCAAAGTTGCCACAGGAACGGTATAACATCTTGAAGAATCACGTATAACAAACACTTTTGTGCCCTTGACATAAGCCTTTTGCATGTTATCCATTTGCGAACTTGTTAAAAATGCGTTTTGCGTTAACGCATTATTTGTTAAACCCGCCTGAACTACGGTATTTGCAGTTGCATAATCATATATTTCAGACATCGATGTCACTTCCATATAAATACTCCAATCCGTATTTGGATTTGTTGAAGTATTTTGAGTTGTTGGGAACGCAACATTTGCCATTACTGCAACAGCATTTTGTAAATTAGGCGTTGTATTTGTTGTTGTCGGATGAGAAACAGTATTCAATTGCATATCATCGCCACATGCCAAATTCATACGGTTTGTATAACTGGCCAACACGGCGTCAACCGCAGATTCCCAATTTGCGCCTTTGGAATTAATATCTAAACTGACTATTTTTTCAGCCCAGCCCCAAATGTTTGCACCAACATTGCCGGCATTTGCAAAACGTGTCACCATTTCAGCAGATCCACCCGCAACCCCGGCGCCACAATAATCAGTCAACATTGTTGTTAACATACTTGTCGTTTCGGTACCATATGCCAACGCGACAGAATGACATGCCATAGCCGCTTCGAGTTCACGACGGCGCTGAACACACAAATCAGAATGAGAACGAGTTAATTTATCAGCCATGTTTGCCATAGACAAATATGACATCAATTCTTGTTGAACATAAGACGGGCAAAGGCGTGCAGCAGTATTCATTCCGCCAGAACCGTTTTTAGTTATCGTGTTATATTGCGGCAACAAAATCGATGTATCTTTTTGTAAACATAACAAAGCATAATTGTATAATTCGCTTTCTGTTGCATACATACAACGTCCCGATGTTTTTCCAGGAACAACTGTTACATCACCACAATAATCGGACAAACAGTTATAAATCTTTTGACGGCACGCTGTATCAACATCTGGTTGTGTAATCAAGAAATATGTATTGCGTTGATTCTGAATATAAGCATTAACAACACCGTGTTGACCACGTGTTCCAGCAGTAGAAGTCCCGGCTGAAGTCGTGTAAATCGCAGCGCGTGCAGAATCATTCGAAACCGTACCAGCAGACACCGCTGATGCCGAATTTCCCAACAAACACGCACCAATACAACCAAACGCTAATAAAAATTTATTCATGGAATATCCCTCTCGTTGACTATATTTTATCATATTCACAAACAAAACGCAATAAAACTTTCACTAAAAAAACATAAAAAAGTTGATTTGGACAAATAAATTGCTATATTTCAAGCATGACAGTTGTAAACAACGATATTTTAAATCAAATCGCGGACGACATTTCTGCCGTCAGGGGGTTTCTTTGACCCATCAAAAATTCAATCAGAGATAAATAAATTAACCGAAATTTCAAACGCACCTGATTTGTGGGATAATCCTGATTATGCACGCAGTATTTTACAAAAAAAATCCGGTCTTGAAAAGCAGTTAAACGAATTACAGCATCTTGAAAACGAATATAAAAATTTGGTCGATTTATACGAATTATCCCCTGACGATAATGATGTGAATAACGCAATTTCTGCATTGGCACAAAACGCACACAAGGCAAAATTTATAACACTATTCAACGATCCGGCAGACAACAATGGTGCGTTTTTGTTTATTCAAGCTGGCGCAGGTGGCACAGAAGCGCAAGATTGGGCACAAATGTTGTCGCGCATGTACACACGCTGGTGCGAAAGACATGGTTTTTCTATTGAAACAGTTGAAGAACACGCTGGCGATGTTGCAGGTATAAAAAGTGTTACTTTCCGTATATCCGGTGAACGTGCATTTGGTTGGTTAAAAAATGAAATCGGGGTTCATCGCCTTGTTCGTATTTCGCCTTTTAATGCGAACGGCAAACGTCAAACCAGTTTTGCTTCTGTTGACGTGTGGCCCGATGTTGATGATTCCATAGAAATAGAAATTAACGAAAAAGATTTAAGAATTGACACTTATCGTGCAAGTGGCGCCGGGGGTCAACATGTTAATAAAACAGATTCAGCTGTGCGTATTACTCATATTCCAACAAATACTGTTGTAACATGTCAAAATGAACGCAGCCAAATTCAAAACAAAGAAATGGCCATGAAAATGTTGCGTTCCAAATTATACGAATTAGAAATGGAAAAACGCGCAGCCGAAGAAGATGCAGCAAAAGCAGCTCAAAAGAAAATTGAATGGGGCAGTCAAATTCGCAACTATGTTCTTTACCCATATCAATTGGTCAAAGATGTGCGCACAAATGTTGAAAAGACAGATTCTGCCGCAGTTTTAGACGGCGATTTGGACGATTTTATGCTGGCATTATTATCGAGGTAAAAAATGAACACAAAAGATGACAATTTATTGAAAATAAAACAAATATATCCTCAGCTTTCAGCAATATATAAACCGGCAACCATTGGCAATATGCACGATGTGTATATTGTTGAACAGGGTTCTGATAAATTTATATGCAGATTTACAGACAGTCTTACTGCAATACACAATTTAAAAGTAAGTTGTTCTTTGTTGGCACACAACATACCAGTTCCAAAAACAGAAGTATTCGCTTTTGACGGCGACTGGTGTGAAACATACCCTTTGGTTGTCGGGAAAACATTACACGAACGTTTAATGGAAGGCTTAAAAGGCGAAAAATTAGATAATATTTATCAACAACTGGTTAATATTTCTCATAAAATCTCAGAAATTCCGTATGATGCTACCTTTAATAACACAGCACCAATTATATCAAAAATAGCGAGAAAAATTTTTGCGTCATTAAACCCGTCAGATAAAAAATTGGTTCATGCCGATTTGCATGCGAAAAACATTGTATTGGACAACGAAGATAATATCTGTGCAATATTAGATTTAGACGATATTTGTCCAGAATCGTCATCTGTCGCTGATATTGGTATAATGAAAGGCGCCAAAAGCTATGGGTATACTATACAAAAATTCAAAGATTTTGGCATCAAATGCGACACGAATAAAATCGAAAAGCAATTAAAAGTATTTTTTGCTTTACGCAAAGCTTACTATGCCATGTTTTCAGATTGTTTTCGTAAACGAATATTGAATATTCGGACAAAATGATATAAAATAATATTTGCGCACCCATAGCATAACTGGATAATGCATTGCCCTCCGAAGGCAAAGATTGCAGGTTCGACTCCCGCTGGGTGCACCAAAATTAAAACCGGCACTTCGCCGGTTTTTTATTTTGTTTGTTGCAATTCAGAATTCAAAATAAATGTTGTCGGTATATAACCAGTATATGCACTTTCTACTAAATTCCCCAATTCTAGATTGTTAGCCAAATTTTGTTCAATAATTTTCAATGCGGTTTCGATGTCTGATTCTATGATTTTCATAGTTTTAATATCCGTATTAGAATACAAAAACGGAACACTCAACGCAATTTCTTGTATTTTTCTGGTATCTTGTTCCGGCATATTTGCCATTAAAATTGCGGTTATAACCCTTGCCATTTCTGGATTACAGTTCATTATAATATCTTCTGTAAAAACATTAGGCGCTATTTTTTTCAATTTATTAAAATATCTTATTACCAGACGATTGTAAAAATTATCAATAGCGCTTTCTCTGTTTGTTCGTTTCAGAGCAGCAACTGTTGCGGTTCCAAACAACGTTCCAATTAACATTGCTAACAACACAATAGCCGCATTTTCTATTTTATCTTTTGTTGTTAACTGTGATTGTGGTTTTTCTTCTGATTTGATAACACCATACGAAGTACCACCAATAATAAACGCACACAAAAATATTAAAAATTTTTCTTTTCCCGAAAAATTCAATAATGTTTTCTTTAACGGTTCAGCATAACGTTTGTCGTTTGCTTTATTGGTTGTTACAAAGTCAGGTTTACTGATTAAATCTGCAATATAAGCGTCTCGTTTTTGGTTTATTTCTTCTGGGTTGCGTTCAGGATACATTAGATCCCAGTCTTTTGTAAATCTTGCAACTATGTTTCTATCTTGTCTTTTTGTGTATGGATACATATTTTATTCCTGTTATGTTATTAGTACAGTTAAAACCTAGCATAATCATGCCTTTTGTCAAGACAATGTTATTTGTCTTGATTTTAAATCTTAAATCGTATACCATTACCCTGTGAGAAAAGATTTTAGACATTTATCAAATTGTCTTCGTTGTCCCAGAATCTTGTTCTTGATACAAAAAGGGACTAAAAATGCCGCACACCCATAAGATTCACTACAAATAAAGAGATTGTCTTTATTGGCAATGAATTATGCTGGGTGTGCAAATGTTAAACTAAAAAAAGGATTTTATATGGTAAAAGTAAAAGTGACAGAAGCGCCCAAACATGAATCTGATAAAAATGACGAAAAAATATTTTTTATGGCGTTGGGAGGATTAGAACATGTTGGTCAAAACATGTATGTTTATAAATACAAAGGAAAATATTTAATTGTTGATTGTGGTATGGGTTTCTTAGAAGAAGAAATCGGTGCTGGCGATGTTCAATATTGTGATACATCTTGGCTTGAAAAACACAAGAAAGATGTTGTGGCATTTGTTATAACACACGGACACGAAGATCATATTGGTGCATTGAAATTCATTTGGCCAAAGTTCAGAAAACCAATTTATTGCACACGTTTTCCTGCTGAAATATTGCGTAAAACTTTCGATGGTATTGAAATGGATTACAATCCAGACAAAGATATTGTCGTATTTGACCATCATGGTGCCCAATTAAATTTAGATCCATTTGTTGTTGAAACATTCCATGTATCCCACTCTATTCCAGAAGCACAGATGTTAATTATTAAAACACCTGCAGGAAAAATATTACATACTGGGGATTGGACATTTAACGATGCAAATCCTGTTGAAGATGCAACAAATTATACACGTCTGGCTGAAATTGGATCTGATCCACAATTGTTAGCATGTGTATGTGATTCTACATCTGCAGAAAGACAAACTGTGCAAACAACAGAAATTCAAGTTCGTGAAACATTGGCTGAAATTATGCGCAAAGCCCCGGGACGTGTTTTAGTAACCGGATATTCACGCAGTTTAGCGCGTATTAAAATGTTTGCTGAAGCGGCTCATTCTGTTGGTCGTATTGCATGTATCAAAGAACGCAGCAATCCGAATCCGGTACCTTATGTTGGATTACCAGAATTCCGCGAAATTGGTATCGAATACGGATATTTAGGTAAAGATGATGTTTACACATTTGATGAAATCAAAGATTTACCTGCTGAAAAACAAGCGATCTTCTTAACTGGTTCCCAGGGTGAAAAGTTTGCTATGTTGACACGTCTTTGCAACGGACATGTAAAAGAATTACAATTATTACCAACTGACACGGTCGTATTCAGCGCAATTATTATTCCAGGCCGTGAACAAGATGTTTCATATCTTTATAACAAATTGGCGCGTATGGGCATCAAAACATACACCATTTTTGATACAGACCACCTGCACGCTTCGGGCCACGCAGGACGCCCTGAATTTGAAAGATTTTACGATATGGTTCACCCCCAGGTTTCTATACCAATGCACGGGGAATACATTTCTGAAATGTTGAACGGCAAAATGGCTATGGAACGCGGCGGTGCAAAACACATGATGATTGTCCACAACGGTGATGTTATCGCATTAAAAGACGGTGAAGAACCTTATGTATGCGAAAGCGTCCAAACAGGATTTATTGTTATGGAAGGCGAAACAGAACGCAGTGCCGATGACCAGGTTTATAAAAATCGTAAAAAGATTGCGACAAGTGGTGCCATATTCGTCACATTGCCAATCGATAAACGTGGTTTCTTAAAAGGTGTTCCGGAAGTTTCGAGCGCTGGTATATTTGAAACAGACGAAACAGGATTTATGAAACGTCAAATTCAAATAGAAATTACTAATGCAATCGATAAATTAACCAAAACAGAACGCAAAAACCGCGACAATTTACACAAAGCGGTTCAAGTGGCTTCTAACAAGGTTGTTCGTGCCGCACTTGGTGCCGATAAAAAGCCACAATACAGTGTTCATTTTGTGTTAAAATAAGAAATAAAAAACCTGAAAGACAAAGACCCGATTTTTATCGGGTTTTTTATTAAAAAACACTTGCGTTGCATAGCAATTTTTTTCTAGAATCAAAACATAAAGCAAAGGAAGAGAAAGGCAAAATGTCGAAATTTGCCCGTTTTTTGCGTATTATTAGTATCGCGCTGATTGCGTGGGGTGCGACTTTTATACCACAAAAAACATTTGCAGACGAACAGGAAGACTGCGAAATGATGGCACCCGATTATTATTGGGATGGCGCAACATGTATTTCATATCAAGAAGAATGTGAATCCAGCCCTGGTTATTATTGGGATGGCGCAACATGTTATTCAGAAGAAGAACAATGTAGTATGCAAGGGGCCGATTATTATTGGGATGGAACACAATGCGTAGAAAACGAGGAAGAAGACACGTGTGAAGCTGATTATGGCCCGGGTTGGTGGTATGATGATACATCTGGTCAATGCTTGGATGAAAATGGTTGTGCAGTGGACGAAGAATATGATGATGGCGTTTGTCATGAACCATGTAGTGATGGCGAAGAGTGGAATGGCGCTTCATGTGAAAGTGTATGTAGTGATGGTGAAGAGTGGAATGGTGCTCTCGGATCATGTGAAAGTGTATGTAGTGATGGTGAAGAGTGGGATGGCACAGAATGCGTAAGTGTATGTGACGAAGCAAATGGCGAAGAATGGGATGGCAGTGCATGTGTTTGTGATACAAGCAACAATTATTACGGCACAACGGGGTCTTGCGAATATTGTGATGTAAGTTCTGGTAATTTTACTTGGAATAACGGTACTTGTACACCGGTATGCAGCGGAAACAACACTAATTTTGAATATAATGGACAATGTATAGAAAACAAGTTCCAAATTACTACTACAGCTTCATCAAAACATTTTTTCTTTAATATATCTGCAGCTGGTGAATTCTATATCGATTGTGGTACGGGCGGTAATTTCAATTCAACGGGTAATCAGGTTGGTTATTTGAATAAAAATAACACAACAGATACATTTTACATGTGTTTGTATCAAAACGCCGGGACACACATAGTCAAATTTGGTGGGAAAGCAACAGAATACAATTCGGATATAAACACTCAAAATCTAAGCACAGGTGCAGCAATAAGTTTTATGAGGACTAATGGCGGCTATACAGGTGGTATTGCCAGCATTTCAGGATCATTGGGACAAATTTTTTCAACCATTGGTTCTGGCGGCACATTGGCGACACAACCACGATTTACAGAAACATTTCTTCTCGCATCTATGAATGGTCCTATACCAGAAAACTTATTTAGTGGTATTTCCGGTTCTCCAGTACCGTATATGTTTTCCAGCACATTCTCTGGCTGTAGTAGGTTAACCGGTTCTATACCTGAAAACCTGTTTTCAGGTATATCCGGTGCACCAGCACAAGGTATGTTTTCCAGCACATTCTATGGCTGTAGTGGCTTGACTGGTTCAATACCATCCGGATTGTTTAGTGGTATTTCTGGTGCACCAGCAGAGTCTATGTTTC
>CAMVAB010000013.1 GCA_947165335.1 uncultured Pseudomonadota bacterium
ATTACAATTTTATCTGCAATCGAAACTAATTTTTTTAACACACCTATTTTTGTAGAAACTTTACCACCACCGACAAAAGCAACCAATGGACGTACAGGTTGTTCCATAAAACGTGATATATTTTCAATTTCTTTTTCTAATAATAATCCAGCATAGCCAGGCAAATATTTTGTAACACCAACAATACTTGCCGCAGACCTGTGTGATACAGCGAACGCATCATTCACATAAATATCAAAACCATTTGATAATTTTTGCGCAAACGAATCGTTGTTTTCTTCTTCGCCGTCATAGAAACGCAAGTTTTCAAGTAATACAACATCGCCATTTTTCATATCACTTAAAAAATCTTTGTTCAAACAATCATCAATAAATGGGATATTCATATATTCTGCGATTGGTCGCAAAGACAAACTTTCATCTTTTTTACCTTTTGGTCGTCCAAGATGTGAACAAATCACAACACGTGCCCCCTTTGATGATAAATATTTAATAGTTGGCATAGATGCATCTATGCGGAAAGATTCTGTTATTTTACCATCGACAATTTGAACATTAAAATCGTCACGCAATAAAACGTATTTGCCCCGAACATCGATATCTTTGATATTACGAATTTGCATTTTTTTCTAACCTTTTTTTAACAGGTCCATAAGACATTCTATAATGTTCATTTATACCATATTTATCGATTGCTTGCAAATGTTGTTGTGTCGGATAACCAGCATTCTTTTCCCATTCATATTGTGGGAATTGTTTCGCAAGTTCGCGCATGATTTTGTCTCTGGTCACTTTTGCCAATATAGAAGCCGCAGCAATAGATAAAGATTTTGCATCACCTTTGACAACGCTTTCGCCAATTACATTCTTTGGCATTTTATTTCCATCAACCAAACAATATTCAGGTTTAACATTCAACGAATTCATCGCACGTGTCATCGCAGTTAATGATGCCTGTAAAATATTTAATTCATCTATTTCCGCTGCACTGCATTGTGCGACTGCCCAAATAATATTTGGATTATTTGTTATCCAATCGTATGCTGTGTTCCTTTGTTTTTCAGTCATCTGTTTTGAATCAGAAATAAGTGGCATATCATCAAAATCATATTTTGTAAAAATAACAGCCCCCGCAACAACAGGACCACATAATGGACCGCGTCCTGCCTCATCAAGACCGGCTATAAATTTTTTACCGCAATTTTTTTCAATGGAAAAATCAGGTATGCTTCGCATATTTTTTTACAATGACATTTTATTTGTTATATTGTTTTGAACGTATTCATCTTCACTGTTGTAATATGGCCAATGACCATCTGCTAATTCTTGCAACGCTGTTAATGGTTGATCAAGACGCGCACGATACAGCCATAAATTAGACATAACGCGTTTGATATAATTTCTTGTTTCATATGCAGGAAAACTTTCAATGTACAACAACGGATCATTTGTTGAAAAACTTTTCTCAAATTTAACAAGATTGCCCATACCAGCATTATATGCAACTAACATTTTTATAATGTTGTTTTGTATCAATTGATGTTGTAATAAATCAACAATATATTGCTGGCCCAAAAACATATTATGTTCAGGATTAGACATATCAATTTCAGATAATTTTACATCGTTTTTACGCGCAACACGTTTTGCTGTTCCCGGCATAATTTGCATAACTCCATTTGCACCCGCACCTGATTTTGCATTTAATTTAAAACCACTTTCTTGTTTTGTAATTGCCAAAAGCAGCGCCCTGTCAATAGACCACCCGCCCATTGGTTCCCAATTGGGCAACGGATATTGTGCAGAATAAATGATATCATCATTTATTTCTAAAACACCCCTGTCGCGCATAACACCAGATACTGCAATCGCAACACTCGGCAAACCATAAAGTGAAGAGACAGCGTTCACAGCATGCAACATTTTATCCGAAGATTTTGATGTCACTAAATATTTTAAATAATGTTCCGCTCTATTTTTTTGCCCGACCTGAATCAAAGCCAACGCTTTTTTACCATATTTATCTTCACGCAAAGTTATAATATCTTCATCAGAACATTCTTGATCAAAAAATTCATATTCAGGTTTACTCCCCAGCATAGTTGAAGCGAGTGCCCCATAAAAAGACATCGGGTATGCAGCTGCAATTTTCCAATATTCTTTTGCGGAACCCTTGTCATCGTTCATGTATGCAGCACGCCCCGCCCAAAAGGCCGCTTCTGTTTTACGTGCATTATTAATCTGTGTTAAATCTAAAATTTTTGAAAAATAATTTTTAGATTCGCTGTATTTTTGTTCTTTGAATTTTATCAGTCCCATTGACCACAAACCATATTCTGATTTTGCATCACTGGATATTGCGCCCCATTTTTTTGCCAAATCATATTCGCCATTTGTGTAATAAAGGAAAGATAAACGTCCCGCTAATCTGCCATAATCACCCGTTGATAAACTCGCTTTGAAAGACGGATCTTCTAAAATATTACGCGCGTTTTTTGATGTACCATTTCTTATTGCACGTTTAAATTTATCGATTTTTTTTGTGATTTTATCATTATAAGTTTTTACAGTCCAAGTTTCAGATTGTGCTGTTTCAATATAATCTTTCCCTGTAATGATGTGTGGCACAACAGGTTTGCGCACAGTTGCTTGTTTTATCTTTGCTATTTTTGCCAATCTTTCTGCGCCCGGCATGTCGTAATATTTATCCATCCATGCTTTTAATTCAACCCCACGTGTACGATATGTTTTAGAAGTATATCTTTGATACAAAACTTCATTCATCAAAGATTTATCAACAATTTTCGGTTCGATTTTTTTTGCTGTTTCAATTTTTTCTTTATCCTGCAACATAAATATCTGTGCATACGCAGCAGCATCTTCATCAGACAGAACATCAGCAGATTCAATAGCCCATCCAGAAAGTGAGCAAAAAAGCACAATCAAAAAGACAACTATTTTTTTCATATTTCAAAACAAAGATGTTTTTGGCAATTCGCAAACAATAGCATCTTCATCCGCTTCTGGAATCTGATTTATTATCTTTTTAAAATCGGAAACTTTGGAAAACTTTCTGTACACAGAAACAAATCTGATAAACGCGATTGGATCCAAATTCAACAAAGAATCAGATACCATTTGTCCAACCTGGGCACTTGTTACTGTATCATCAGCGCTTTCTGTTTCAAGGCGACGTTGAATAGAAGCGACCAATCTTTCAATTTGTTCGTCCCTTACATCGCGATTGCGACATGCAAGTTTTATAGAACGAAATAATTTTTCACGATCAAAAGGTTCTGTTTTTCCACTGTTTTTAATAACAATCAAATCACGCATTTGAATACGTTCCACAGTCGTGAATTTTGCACCACATTCATTGCAAACACGACGGCGGCGAATAACTGCGTCACCAATATCTGGGCGGGAATCAGCCACCCTGCTGTCTGTAGAATTACAATATGGACATCTCATAACACTTAAGATTAGAAAAAATTCATGTATAAGTAAAGAAGATTTTACGGTCAAAAAAATTGCTTTTTCAAAAAAATCAAGTCTTTTTTTTTAATACCGATTCGCTATGTGCTTTTTTAAGGGGTCAAAATATGATAAAATGTTTAAAAAGGTAGGGACCCAACGGTCCAGAGTGAGAGAAAAAAATGCAAAAATATTTAAACAAAATTTTGTGCGGCGATTGTATCGAAATCTTGCGCGAGATTCCAGATGCATCTGTGGATGCTGTTTTTGCTGATTCTCCATATAATTTACAATTGGGTGAAAAGACATTGTACAGACCCGAAGATCAAACGGTTGCACGTGCTGTGCGCGACAGTTGGGATGCATTTGAATCAAACGCTAAGTATGATGAATTTACCCGTCAATGGATGCGTGAATGTAAACGCGTTTTAAAACCAGACGGTGCAATGTGGGTTATCGGTTCTTATCATAATATTTTCCGTGTTGGTTCTATTTTGCAAGATATGGGATTTTGGATTTTGAATGATATCGTTTGGGTAAAAACAAATCCTATGCCTAATTTCCGCGGGACTAGATTTACAAACGCTCATGAAACTTTGATTTGGGCGACGCCTACAAAAACAGGCAAATACACATTTAATTATGAAACCATGAAGAAATTAAATGGCGGCAAACAAATGCGTTCCGATTGGGATATAAATATTTGTTTGGGCGAAGAACGTGTAAAGGATGAAAACGGTAAAAGTTTACACAACACACAAAAACCAATGGATTTACTGCGTCGCGTTATATTGGCATCTACCAAACCAGGCGATGTTATATTGGATCCTTTTGTGGGTTCCGGAACAACAGCTGCAGCAGCAAAAGAATTGGGGCGTCAATTCATTGGTATTGACCGCGAAGAAACCTATGTAAATGCAGCACGCAAACGCGTTGACGCAGTTAAACCAATTGATTTATCTGACATCGAAGTAACAAAACCAAAACGCGATGCGATAAAGGTTGCATTCCGCGAATTGATTAATTCAGGGTTATTATATGTTGGACAAACATTGGTTGGTCCACGTGGCGATCGTGTTATGATAACCAAAGATGCTCAGTTAATGCATACTCTTTATGGCAAGGCATCTATCCATGTTATGGCTGCGCGCATACAACACAGTGTTAGCTTTAACGGATGGGATTATTGGTCTGCGGAAAAGCAAGACGGTTCATTGGTTGCGATTGACGAATTACGCAAATACGTCCGCAGCATTAAACAAAATATGAAACAAGCCGCATAACCCCCCTCGTCGCTTCGCGCCACTCCCCCACAGGTGGAGAACTTAATAAAAAAAAAGAACGCCAAACGGCGTTCTTTTTAATTTACCCTGCTCCGTATATTACATTCCATGTGATGTAGCCACAGAATCATTTATAATACATACGCTGCCAGAAACTTTACATGCAGATGGTATCAAAGTATATTTACCACTTACATCTTTCAAGTTTATCTGAACCTTTGGACAATCTGCCATTTTGTTGTTGAATTGTGCGCACGCTTGTTCCCAAGATGCTTTGTCAACAACAGCAGACGTTGGCGAAACTGTATCTGGCAAATGTAAATTCCATTTTACATAGAAATCCTTCAAAGAATCTATGGTATGAGATTTACCCAACGCAACAGAATTTAAACCATCACCAACTTTACATGTAATATTGCTCTTTTCAACGAAAGCAGTAATAGCAGTTGCTAAACCACCAGCAACAGCACCTGTTGCTAAACCAATACCAGCGCCCTTGCCAATTTCTTTGCCCTTGTTTGGAGCATCTTCTTCAGATACACCAACAACTCTTTTATCAACGGCAGGTTCAATAGCCTTCAACAAACTACGAACTTCTCTGATTTCTGCCTTAATTGCATCATCAGTTACACATCTGCCGTCGTGATTACATAATATACCGTTATTTTCAATAGCCAAACCGGCTTGTAAAGGTAAGAACATACACTCGTCTGCCAATAAAGTTTTTTCCTCTTTCATCTCCTCGGCACAAGTATTCTTCCCTTTACATGTCACCTTATTCCCATTATAAACTTCTGCTTTTGTAAGGACTTCTGGAATTTGATATTTTTCCTTTAATTCTTTTAAATGTGTTTCGCAATATCTAATAGCAAATTCATATCTATTTACTTTTGCATACAAATCATTTATTGCTTTACATTGCTTTGAATTCAGATTTCTGTAATCGGTATCTTTTGGAAATAAACTATTTGGTGTGGCAACAATTTTTTCTGTCTTTTTACCATTCTCTTCTACCAGCTTAACATCTTCATACAAAAAATCCTCCAATACATACTGCATGTGTGTATCAGCTATTTTTGCACCTAATGCTTTAATGTATCTTTTACCAGCATCAGTGGAATCGTCACAAGGATCATCAAATTCATGTTCTTCATATTCTTTGACAGCTTTGTCATATTCTGCTTGTTTCTTAGCCGCAACGCCGGCACCTGCGCCTGCACCAATTGCAGTACCCAACACAGCACCACCCGGAACAGCGATAACTGCAGCGGTCTTTGTATCATTTAACAAAGAATCAAAATCAAATAATTCTTTGCTGCAAGTAAATGTTGAACCTGCTTTTTCCCAAACTTCTGCAGGATTATCATTTCCAACAGCACCGAACAACCAGCTGTTTGTAATCAATTTATCTTTGTTATATGCAGCAACGCGAACCAAACATTCTGCCTTGCTTGCATCCCAACGTGCATAATGTCCACGATTTCCATCATATCCAACTGTATTAACTGCGACACCCTGGGGATTATCTTTGGACAATGTACCATTTAATGCTTCGTTATATGCACCAACTTTGTTATTGTATTCGCCATTAACTGCATTGGTATCAGATACAGCAGAGAATGAAGAACCGTATGTATTACGATCCAACAACAAACATGTATTTTCCGCTTGGTTTGGGGTTAAACCAGTTTTACGCAAAACAAAATTGTAATATTCAGGTTGAACAATTCTTGAATTGAAATCTAACCAAACATCAGTGCTTTGGGAATATACATTATGACAATCTACACGAACAGAAGAAATACATTTGTCGACAGGCGCCTGACATAATTTCATACCGTTCATAATAGAATTACGAACATCTTCGTTAAATAAATCGTTCAATCCGCCCTGAAGTGCGCCAGTATTTACGCATTGTAAAATATCATCCATACACATTGTTATTGTATATTCAGAATTTTTTACACCACCATCAGCACACCCCGAAGGTGTTGGTTGTGGTTGTGGCTGAGGCGTAACAATCGGTTTAGCAAAATTTGTTTCAACCGGTTGATCGATTGTTGTAACCGCAGTATTACCAATTGTTGTCAAACCAACAACAGGCATTGTCGGCATACGTGCGGATGTGGATGCCCCCATCATTCCAACGCGTCCATTTTGTGCAGCATTTGCGCCAAAACAAGCCGCGACAACAGCAACACTGACCACTGATTTTCCGAATAAATTTAACATTTTCATAATTTTCCCCCAAATTCTTTTGCTATTATTATATCACAGACAACACCTTAAAAAAAGTTTTTTTTAACGATTTTTTGGCCAGAATATTATTTTTATTTGATATTGACAAATCTTTAATATTGTCTATAATAATAACATGAAAAAGATATTAGAATTTTTTAAAACCAACATATTGATCGTCGAATGGACAATCGGCTATTTTTTCATGCTTTGGTTTATATTAAAATTTATATTTAATTTTGATATGTTTTCTGCACGATATTGGTGGAAATTCTTTCATGCGACATTACATGGGTTTGGTGGTTTTGTTTTTGGTGCACTTGTTTACACGGCATTACCGATTTACATCGCGACAGTTATCACTATTTATCGCAAGAAAGAACCAATTATAAAAATTCCGTTGTTTAACAAGATTTCATCTTTTATATCTTTATTATTTTCAAAAAAACAAGAACCAGTTGCAGAAGAAGAAAGTGAAGAACAACCGATTGAAGAGAATGAAGAAAAGAAAGCCGAATATCCCGATGGGCTTCCGGCTGAATTACGTGTTCCGTTCCAGCGCGCAAAAAATCATTTATCATTAACTGGGGCAGTATCGGTTTATAATAAACAAACAACCCAACCTCTTCCGTCTACACCAGAACAAATAATGGAAAACGCAGAAGACAATATGCCATTGCCTGTTGATTTTGACATATCAGATAAATTGGATGCAACCGATGATGCGATTCCAACATTTACTGATATAAATTTTGACGAACCAGTCAAAGAAGAAAAATTAGAAAACAACACAACAAAATATCTGGAATCTAAAAACATCGAATATGAAACATATAAAAATTTTGTAGCAACTGATAAATATGTAATTTATGAACACAATGACAACGATTTTTGGATAATGGATGATGACGCATGGTTTGCAGCCGGCAAACAAATGGAAAATCCAACACACGAATTAATTGATATCGCTAAACAGAACGGATTGATACCTGTCCTTTATCTACAATCACAAAACATAATGGACATTGAATCAGCAATTGATAATTTCGAATCTGCCGGTATCCGTGTTGTTAAATCATTGGATGAATTGAATTAAAAAGACAGCACATAATTTAAACCCTTGAAACATCACCCATTACAAAAACAATGTCATTCCGAGCAAACGAAGTTTGCGTGGGAATCCACAAGAAAAGTGGATGCTCACGGTCGCTATGCTCCCTCAGCATGACATAGAGCTTTTGATGAAATGTGGCTCCAAGAATTATTCGTTTTCTGGAAACATTGCCACGCCCAACACCCACATGTCATTCCGAGGAAGCCCAAAGGGCTGACGTGGGAATCCATAAAACACTTTGCTTTTTGTATCCAGTTAAATTAATATTTTATTCATGAAATACTATCACGATTCTTATAAATACTATGTGTATATAATGGCATCTGGTAAAAACGGAACATTATATACAGGTGTGACAAACGATATTGCACGACGCGCATTTGAACACAAAACTCATTTAAATCCCGATAGTTTCACTGCACGATATAACGTTAATAAATTGGTGTATATGGAAGTTTTTGAAAGCCCAGAATACGCGATAATGCGCGAAAAACAAATTAAATCTTGGACACGCAAGAAAAAGATAGATTTAATAAAATCTGTTAACCCAAATTGGGTTGATATGTTTGATTATCTGAATTGTTAATGGATTCCCACGTCAGCCCTTTGGGCTTCGCTCGGAATGACACAATACTTACGTATTGTTATTAAAACTGGATGTCGATGCAACGTTCGTTAACAAAATCTTCAGTTTCCCATTCTTTACAATCGCGATCTGCGAACATATGCCATGCAGTTTTTTTGCAATATTTTTTTGCAACACATTTTTTACAAACACCCGTTTCATTATCAAAATCAGTTGTTATCTTTTCCTGATAATTCCATTCGCTTGCATAATATTCACCATGAGTTTGTGTTTGGGAGACCTGTTGCGAAGCAAGCATCTCGGCCTGTTCTGCTTGTGATTTTGCAGATATAGCCGCATCAGCTACAACACCCGCAACACCAGCAGCGGCCCCAGCAAGTCCTGCGGCTACACCTACCATTCCACCGATAGCAGCCGAAGTTACACCAGCAGTTAACACAGGAACAGTAGCAGTAATCGTTATTCCCCCCACAGTTGAAACTAACGTTGTTGTTGTCCCTATTGCACCAGCAATAGCAAATGTTGCACCGTGTGCAGCCATAAACGCACCTATTGCACCACCAGCCGCACCAAGAGCCGCACCACATGTAAATACGGTTGCAATAATAATGGCACAAATAACAATAATACCAACAACAATTTTTGCCCATAATGATTGTCCAACCGGTGCCTTGGAAAATGCGGATATCCCGGCCATATTTACACAGGCATCTCTGGCGGCTGTCTTTTGTGCGTCTTTACCATTTAATTTAAGATTAGTTGCTAAACGTTCTTGAACTTTTGCCAGGTCTGTTTGCATACGTTCGGCCAATTTATCATATTCACGATAATAATTATCTTTTGCCTGTTGCAGGGCTGCGTTTGCTATATTTTGACGAACAGTATTTGCCAGTTTTGGAAAACGAACCTTGTTATCTTTGAACATATCTGTTACGCCGGGCACATGGCGTCCGGTTATACAATATGAAACATAATTATCTGTTTCCACAGATTTAATAACCGCGTTGATATTTGTTTGTAATTGATTTAATTCACTGATAATCACATCTCTTTCTTCTTTGGTGATTTCTATATCTTTTTGATTGTCCAATGCCGCCATATATCCATCAATATCAATTGAACCATCATCTGTAATCTCTACAGATTCCCATTTAATAACACCACTGATAACACCTGCAAAAGGTAATACGACACTCAATTCCTCAGTTGTGGCATTTTTATTACGTCCCAATTCATAATCAGAAATATTATCAATGCTTGCACGACAATCAAACCATTTGAACCCTTTGGTTGAATCGGGGGAATCTGTTGAATATTGACACACCTGATATTTTAATGATTGTGCACCAATATTTGTCCCCAGCGCATATTGTGCGCAAGACGATGTATCGCCACAAACCTTTGTCATTGCATTATCGACTGCGGCTTCACAAGTTGCGAGCATTTCATTATCGATATTTAATATGACACCTTCGACAATTTGTGCGACTTCGTCATACACCAAATCGCCCTGCACTTTTTCTTTGCCATAAACTTTTTGGCAACCTGGCAATTTGTCGTACGGGCACATACGCATGATTATATTTGTATCAAGCCCAATACATTGCGAATAATCCGAACCACATCGATCTGAACTTTGCATACATTCTTTAATTTCTTTTGTGCAAGAATCAACACGCATCGCAGATAATTTTGCCAAAATGCTTGGCCATAATGTTGAATTTTCTGGATTGTCGTATGTTCCGCCAGTTGCAGCAAGACACGGTTCTAATTCAACACGACAAAAAGATTTTACCATTTCTGGACGTGTTAAACATGAATCATACGATGTGTTCCCATCGATAGTATCTTTACATGCATTCACAAAACAATCAGATATATTATTCAAACAACTGGTGCGAATGTTTGATTCTGATTTTGTTTCAGCCAATTTGATTTGTGGCGCAGCATTTTTCAAAAACGCATCCCAAACTTGATTGCGCACATTAACACAACTGTTCAATACAGATTCACAAATTAACTTTTTAGATTCCAACATATCCATAGTAGATTTCGCGATTACAACAGATGTGTTTTCGCCAACTATTGCAACAGTATTTTTTACACCACCATAAATATTTTCTTTTGCGACAGTATCAACACACCCCGTAAAATCATTTCCGCATCCGGCTGTTGTCTGCATACAATTTGTAAATTCAATAGTGCATTGACCCAAATCATATTTGTTTGTCTGTTCATATTTTTCAAGCGCTGCATCACGCAATGTTTTTTCGGCGGCCGCAACCATTGCACGTCCATCGCGTCCGCGTTGTTTTAATGAATTTTCGAAAGCCGCACAATCTGATTTAACCTGTTGCGCATACATATTTTTAATCAAAGTTAATTGTGATTTACATTCAGGAATCTTTTCCGCACATATATCATGCATTTCGATTCGTAATTTATCGCCAATCGAATCGGTTGCAGTATCAAAATCCGAATCGTTATCTTCGTCATCATCAAATCCAGATGCCGCATACATTTCCATAACAGCATCACCAGATTTAATTTTATCAACCGCACTGTTTGCCGCATCAACAGACGCTTTAAAATCTTTTTCGATTTGTTTTAATTGCTGATTTAATTCTTTGATTTGATTACTGCATTGACAACGTCCACCAAATTCATTGTCCAACATACACCCCATATCCATACATGCATTGTATTTTTCCTGACATGGTGAAGATTTTGTTTCAGTCGCAGCAGCAACCTTGGTTCCATTGTTAATAACATTTTGACGCGTTGCAGCAAAAGAAGATTCAATCAACACGATTGCACAAATAAGCGATAAAAATCTGAACATCTTTTTCATTTTTAATATTGTATGTCTTCACATTTTTCTTCTTCGGCTTTCCATTTTTTACAATGATCGCTTTTTAAATTTTCGCATTCTTGTGTACGGGTGCATTTTGTACAAACCATTTGATTCATGTTAAAGTTAGTCGTCACCTGACGTTTGAAATTATAAGTTGATTCAGACGAATACCCAACAAATTTACCATCATTACCATGATCACGAGTAATTTCTGTCTTTGCGGTATTCCCACTAAGTTTACCACGAGTTATCGCGGCCCATTCACCCAAATCCATACATTTTTGACGCGCGCTATCTTCTGCAAGTATATGTTCATTCTTTTTATCTATTTCGGCATATCTTTGTTTTAATTTTGCGTTCCCTTCGATTTCAGATTGAACAAATTCATCGTATTTACTAGCATAGTTTTTTTGTGCGGCAATTAACGCACTGTTAATGATGATGGCACGAATTTTTTGCGATAAATTTGGGAACATTTGATTATTTTCTGAACCGATAATTTGTTCAAAACCATTGTCTTTTGTTAAACCAGAAACCTGGCGTCCAGTTGTACAAAATTGCACCTTTGGATCTGTTTCGATTGCAATAATTGCATTCTTAATAGCATTACCAATTTGGCCTACTTCGGTTTTAATTTTATCTTTTTCTTTTTTATCCATTTTATAAAGAGAACCAACTTTGTTTATATATTCGTCTCCGGAAATTATACCGCTGAAATCTGGCAAAACAGATATTTGATCCCATAATATATGACCTGTTATAACCCCTGTATAAACATTTCTTTGTGTTTTTGTTGTTGATAAATCAGCATTACGAAGTGTCTTTCCTAATTCATTTTCTAACACTTCGCTAACATCATCTTTACAGTCTGTATATTCGCCATTAACTTCCTTACAGAATTTTAATTCCAAAGTATTCGCCCCGGATTTATCACCAATTATTAAACCATCACAACTTTCAGAATCGCCACATGTTTTAAGCATTGCTTCGTCCAAAGCTTTTTCACAAGCTTTGTATAAATCTGTTTCGACCCCCATTATTAAACCTTGGGATAAAATCGCCAAAGTATCTTCGACTGTTTCTTTTTTACCATCATATTCGCGATAGCATGCTGTTAATTTATCAGTCGGACAAATATCAACAATGTCGTAATAATCAAGACCTATACATTGTGAATAATCAGAACCGCATCTATCTTTGTCTTGGATACATGCTTTGAATTCAGTTGTGCATGCGTCAATACGCATCTTGGACAATTCAGCCATAACACCGGTCCACAATCTTGATTCAGATGGTTTTTCATAACTTCCACCTGTTGCATTTAAACATGGTTCTAATTCAATTTTACAAAACGATTTATAATTTTCAGGTCGCGCCAAACACATATCATATGAACCCGAATCTTCATTTACATCAAAATGTTCACGACAAGATTTTACAAAACAATCGGAAATTGTTGCGACACAATTTTCACGCAAATTGCTCTCTGCGTTTAATTCTGCGGCTTTTATTGCGATTGCAGAATCTTTTAGGAAACTATTCCAAACATCATCTTTAACTTTGACACAATTGTTTAATACAGATTCACATAAAACTTTTTTAGACAACAAAGCATCCATTGTTGATGCAGATATTTCAGTATTTACAAAATCGCCATTTATCGTAACTTTTGCAGATGAAGCTTTGACATTTTCATTTGCAGATAACGAAACACATCCAACAAAATCGTTTCCACATCCGGCTGTTGTTTGAATACAGTTTCTGAATTCTTTTGTACATTCACCCAAATTATATTTATTGCTGTTGGCGAATTCGCTTAACGCGGCATCACGCAAAGATTTTTGTGCATCTGCCATTTTGGATGTTATTTCGGCATTTTGTTGTTTAATACTGTTTTCAAAAGCAACACAATCAGATTTAATTTTTTGAGCGTATAACATTTGCACCATGTCTTGTGAAGATTTGCATGAAGACGGCATTTGCATCACACACATTTCATCCGCTGCAACATAAAGTGCATCACCATGTTTATTTGATATATCATCAGCATTAACAATTTCTTCTTCGTCGTCATCGTCTGTTGCAAACATAGCATCCCAATCGGCGCGCGATATACCACCACTTTTCTTTTTTGGTTCTTTCACTGTTTTCTTTTTTGCATTTTCAGCATCACTTAAAACAGTATCAGTTGCGCGTCCCATTTTGATAAAATCAGCGCCATATTGTGCAATAGTTACGGCCTGTTCATCTTTGTCTAATAAATCATTTAACTGTTTTGTTAAATCAGCATGTTTATTACTGCATTGACAACGACCACCTGAAATATTATCAACAATACAAAACGCATCCATACAGGCAAAATAAGAATTAGTGCATTCGCTGTCCACTAAATTGTTTACCCCAGATTCTGTAATTTTTGTTCCACCGGCAACAGAAGTAAGCGCTGCAAAAGAATTCATTTGCAACACGACAGCCGCCATAACAAAAACAGCGAATTTTTTATACATATAAAAACTCTCTCCGATAGCTTAATTTATTATATCATAATATAAAAAATATTAAAAATGGTTTTTAAAAAATCGACCCGCCTTAAAGGCGGGACTTTTTTTATTTTTATGCGATGCGAGTAGACGCATGTACCAAATCTGTTTGCCATTGTCAAGGTTATAGGCATAACCATGGGTTCTGTGCGCCTGGTGATGAAAAATTCTTTGAAACTGGTGAAGGTAGAAATTATACAACCCAGGTTTTGTATTGGACAACTGTAAAATACGGAGAATCAACAGGGACATGTACTTTCACAAAAACACGTTATAAATGTGCCAATTATCTTAGCCCTTATTGTTGGACATGGGATACAACCGGTGTTGAAGATAACAAAGATGTCGAACAAACGCCACAGTATAACAGAGAAAAAAATTTGTTAGGCAATGACATATAAAAATTATAGTAATTCAAAAATCCCCCACAAAGGGGGGATTTTATTTATTCTGCCCATATCCATCGTTTTTTAACTTTTGCTTATCAATAATTATTGGCATTTTTTCTGACCATTGATCCACCTGTTCGCCAGTGGTATCCCAATTATAACAATATGGAGGTCTATAAGTTTCACATTCGTATTTCATTTTTGTAAAAGTACATGTCCCTGTTGATTCTTCGTATTTTACAGTTGTCCAGTAAAGCGTTGATATTTGATAATTTCTGCCAGCTCCTGTTTCAAAGAACAAACCATCACCAAATGCACAAAATCCTTCGTTTTTGCCACCTGCGCCACTGCCTGTGTATCCCTTGCATTCGCAAATTTTATATTTTGGTTCTTGTCCTTCTTTTTCCGTTTTCGTCATATCTTTATTTCCCACCATATAACTGGTACGTTTATTGTCGTCAAAATCTTCACACTTACGATTATTAGTTTGATAGTTTAGATCAAATGCTTTTTCTTCGCAAGTCTGTAAATTATTTTTATGTATTTGTTCAAGTGCCGCGCTTTCAATATTTGATAAACGTTCAGAAAGTTCTGTATTTAATGCATCAATTTTTGGCTGTAAATCTTTTTCCGCTTTGTCATATTTTTCTTTTAACAATTCCAAAGATTTAGAAACCAAAATTTCTTTGTATGATTCAAGTAAATTTGTAAACACATAGTCTCTACTGGTTTCTTTTATTTCTTGTGCTTTAGCTCTATCTGTGGTGGCTGTTTTTTCAAAACCAGTAACATTTTTTCCATGCATACAATCATACACTGTTTTGTCTTTAAGCATAACACCCATTTTATTAGTGAAAATGTTTTTTAATCCGGACAAGACAGCCTTAACTTCTGCAGAACCTGGATCAGCAAATTCGTTTCCGTTTTTGATTCCGTAATCAACGCCTGTTGGCATATCGTATTCAAAATTATAACATTGTAATTTCGCATCCGGTGTAAGTTTTTCGAAGGCTTCTTCGTCCATACACTTAGGATCAGCTTTTTCAGAAACTTTGTTTTGATAAACAATATTATTAACATTAATACGGTTTATTATATGTGGACGCACGCTACCTTTAACTATTGTTGAATCTGAAAATTCGTTTATACCCTTACACGTTAACTTGAATTTATCATCTTTTTGAGTTTCCATACATAATTTAACATCTAACAAAGCGTCGAAACTCATATTGCCAAGATTTAAAGCATCACAAGTATCAGCATTACCACAAACCTTGATCATAGCTTCTTTTGCAGCATTTTCACAAATTTCGTACATTTTGTCATTTATCTGCAAAGCATAACCCTGAGCGATTTCCGCGATATATTGTAAAACATCATTTCTGTTATTATTATTTTTTTCCATACAAGCGGTCAAAGAATCGATAGGTAATAAACTAGCGATAGTACCTGGATTCAAACCGACGCAATAAGCAAAATCTTCACCACAAATAGCTTCGATACCCGATTTAACCTCTTTGGTACATGCGTCTACTCGCATCGCATTCAAAAGCGCCTTGATTCCGTTCCAAAGACGAGATCCTGCGACACCATCTTTTGTTGCACCTTTGCCCCCAGTGGCAACAATACATGCATCTAATTTAACTTTACAAAAATCTATAACCAATTCAGGATCCGACAAACACATATCATATGATGCTTCGTCTTTGTTTGGATCAAATTCTGCTGCGCATGCGCTTTGAAAACAAGTGGACAAATCTTTGACACAGTTTTGACGCAAATTATCTTCGGATATAACTTCGGCTGATTTTAATATTGGTGCAGCATATTCCAAATATTTACCCCAAACTTCACTTTGATGGTTAACACAATATTTCAAAACATTACCATCACAAATTGTTTTCTTTGAAGCCAATTGCGACATTGTTGCCCCAGACAAAACAATATCAACAATACCTTTGATAGTTCTTGATTTTTCTTTGACTGTTGAACCTTTGATGTTTTCTTCGGCTGCAAAGGTAATACATTTTGAATAATCGTTTCCGCATTCAGATTCCATACATTGTGCGTACGCTTGGACACATTCGCCAGTTGTCGCATATTTGTTTTCTTCGCGGAATTTTTCAAGCGCAGCATCACGCAAAGCTTTTTCAGCAGTTTGTAATTTTTGTGTGCTTGCAACTTTTTGTTGTTTCAAACTGTTTTCAAACGCAACACAATCAGATTTAATTTTTTGTGCATAAATACTTTGTAATACTTTCAAAGACCCACTGCATTTTGTTGGCATTTGACCAACACACAATTTCGCAGCACTGTTGTATAATTCAGCACCACTTTTTGATAATGCATCAGATACCGCAGAAGTGTTGATTTCTACATCATCCAATAAATCTTCTGCTTCGCTGAAAACATTGTCGTTCCATGCTTCCAATTTAAGTTGACGCGCCTTGGTCTCATTTGAACTTTTGTTGATCACTTTGTCGCCAGACGCCTTTGCATTAGCGATAATTTGTTCAGCATCTGCACCCATTTGAATACGTTCGACGCCTTCGGTTGCCATTGCATAACTTTGTTCGTCCAGTTTTGCAATTTCATCCATAACATTTAATAATTCAGCATTTCTTTCGCTGCATTGACAGCGTCCACCAGACGCATTATCAATCATACAGAAAGAATCCATACAACCATAAAATGCATCCTGACAATCTTGGGCAACAACAGTATTAGCAACCGCGGTTGAAACCTTGGTCCCATTATTTATAACTTTCTGAGTTGATGCAGCACGCGCAGTGGTTGTTTGCGCAGAACCAGAAGAAACAACTTTCTGACGGGATGCAGCACGCGCAGAAACCGGTTGCGTTGATGCGGTATTCGTATTTTTTACACTATTTCTTGTCGCGGAACGCGCAACTGTCGATTGTGTGCCAGTCCCGGATTCTGCGCTGCTTGTCCCCCTTGCATTTCCACGCGCAGTGGCTGCAAAAGCACCAGTTTGCAACACACAAAGCGACAAAACAATTGGTAAAAACATACGTTTACGCATTAAATTCTCCTTAAACCTTTGTTAAATTTTATCACAAAACGCAAAATCATGCAATTGAATATTTGTAAAAAAACCGCCCGATTGGGCGGTTTAATTTTTTGCGCAAATGCAAATTATTTGCCTGTTGCACGACGTTTAACAGCAACAGCTTTCTTTGCACCGCTTGCTTTTGGAGCAGCAGCTTTCTTTTCAGCAGCAACTTTTTTTGTTGTCTTTTCTGCTTTCGGAGCTTTTTCTGCTTTTTCAGCCTTTGCAACAGGTTCTGCTTTTGGTGCAGCAACAGTTTTTGGTGCAACTTTCTTTGCATTTTCATCACGATCAACCAATTCGATGATTGCCATAGGTGCAGCATCACCATAACGGAAACCAGCTTTCAATACGCGTGTATATCCACCTGGACGTTTTGCATAACGTGGTCCCAATACAGCAAACAATTTTTTAACTGTCTTTTCAGAATTGTTTCCAAATTCAGAAGCAGTTAAACGACGATTAGCAACCGTATCAACTTTTGCGCGGGTAATCAATTTTTCAACTACGCTGCGCAAATCTTTTGCTTTTGGTAAAGTTGTTTTAATTTGTTCTTTTTCAATTAAGTTTTTCGCTAAACCAATAAACAAGGCTTTGCGAGCATTTGTATCGCGATTAAAAGTGCGACCTGCTTTCATATGTCTCATTGATTACTCCTTTATTTTTTTGTTTCCGCCCTGCTTT
>CAMVAB010000014.1 GCA_947165335.1 uncultured Pseudomonadota bacterium
AAAACATTCCAATCAAAACAGAATTGGGCGAAGAAATCAGAAAATGTTTTGTTGCTGAATCTGGTAAAACTTTAATCGCGATAGATTATTCACAAATTCAATTAAGATTACTCGCGGATGTTGCGAACGTTGAAACATTCAAAGAAACTTTCAATGCAGGCCTTGACATTCACGAACAAACGGCGCGCAAGGTATTTAATATTCCGCAATCGACGATTGTCCCAAAAGATTTAAGACGCGCTGCAAAAACCATAAACTTTTCTATTATTTATGGAATATCTGCATTTGGATTGGCAAATCAATTAAATATTTCACGTGATGAAGCAAAGAAAATCATAGATTCATATATGGCGGGGCTGCCTGAAATCAAACAATACATAGATTATATAACACAATTCGCATTTGATAATCATTGTGTTTATACACCATGGGGCCGTCGTATAGAAATCCCAGAAGCATCTAATCCGCGTATGCGTGGTTATGTTGCACGCGCTGCAATTAACGCGCCAATCCAAGGATTTGAAGCAGACATTGTTCGTCGCGCTATGGTAAATGTATATAATAAAATTGTTGCACCAAATCATGACAAAATAAAAATGATTTTACAGGTTCACGATGAAATTATATTTGAATGCGATGAAGATTCCGCACAACATTTCGCAGATTTAATCAAAAAAGAAATGGAAAATGTGACAAAGTTATCTGTGCCATTATTGGCCGAAGCAATAATATCACCAGTTTGGGATAAATAAAAAAACACCCACAAACGTGGGTGTTTTTGTTTTTGAATTAAAGAATTATTTCAAAGCATCGATAATTCTTGCATATGGAATCGCACCAGGGAATGCTTTATCACCAATAATCAAGTATGGTGTTCCGCTGATTTCAAAACGTTGTGCCAATTCACGAACATTTTGCAATTCTGCTTTCACAATATCGCCTTCCATATCTTTTTCCAATTGTTTTGTATCAAGTCCAGCTTCTTTAGCCAACTTCATAACATTAGCATGGATTTTTGCAGGCAATTTTGCTTGATCTTTCATATCGTCTTGTGAGTAATATTCTTTATCCATCAACAATTTGTCCAAAGCCGCTGCTTTTGCATTGCTTTGAATTTTAGCAGCGATAACTGCTTTTGCTGGTGCATCAGATAATGGACCATGGATAGAGAAGTTTTTCAATACTACACGGACGTCATCGCGTTCTGCCAAAACACGTGCCAATTCAGCATGAACACGACGGCAGTATGGGCAAGAATAATCAGACCACAAGAATATTGTGTGTGCTGCATCTTCTTTACCAGCGATTGGAGCATGACCAATCATATCGTTCATATGGTTTTTAACATATTTACGAACTTCTTTGTTTTTAACTTTTTCTTGTTGACCTTGCATGCTTTGTACCATTTCTTGCAAAATTGCAGGATTTGTATGTACCAAGTATACAGGTGTCCACAAACGGCATACAGAACCAGCAATCAAAATAATTGCGATTACATTAAGACCTTTGTGTAAGATTACATCCTTTAATGAAGCTTTCTTATTGTCAAATTTGACCAATTTATAGCCAAACATGTACAAAGCGATTGCTAAAATCAGGATTAAGATTGTCCAAATCATAGTTTTCTCCTTTGTTGTTGAACAGGAAAATCTTAGAAAAAAAAACATATTTATGCAACAAAAAAACGCACAAATTAAAATATTTTTCTGACATTTGGCATATCTGTGCCCTGGATATCACAGATACTGGAAACGAAGCGTTTTGTTATATTTAATGACAATGGCAATCTGTATAATTTATCAATATAAGGGGCGCCACATTCACTGCAAACTGCACGACCGGTTTTTGGAGATAAATAACAAAGATTTTCTTGTTTTCCGCACCCCGAACATTTGCTTAAATCAAGTGCATAACCCAAATCTTTTAACAAAGATGTTTCCCAATTCAAATATGCGTCATACGGTTCTTTAGACACAGATAAATCTTGTAATAATTTGATTGTTTCGTTATAAAGTGTTTCGTTGGGTTCGCGTTCTGGAATTAAAGAATAAATCAAAGCAAACGCAGCATTCATACATTTCAAAGAGTCTGGATTTAACAATAATGGTGCCGACAAATTTTTTTCACTTTCAAAATGAAACACACCCAATTGTGAATCAAGACGCGCATTCCACGAAACATTTCCCATTTGTCCGACAAGCGGTCTGTTTTTTTTCGCAACCGCCCCACCCCGAAACATTCCAACCAAAACACCATTGTCTTTTGTAAAAATATGTGCGACAACATCCCGTTCAGAAAACGGTCGCATATTTATCAAAATCCCAGTAGTTTCAATTTGCATATTTACATTATATATAAACGAAAATATTTATAAAATAAAAAACGCCCAAATGGGCGAATTTTATTTTGCGATAAATCTGTTAAAGACCTTTTCATTAACCTTTACAGGATATTCTTGTTTCAAGAATTGGCTATAATCATCTTGGATGAAACGCAATGACATATTTTCCAATTCTTTACGCAAAGATGCTTTTTTTGCAGCGTCCGATTTTGGCATTACAGTTTTACCCACAGATACTACATAAAACGCTTCGCCGTCTTCAGCAATAATTTTATCGCCATTTTGATTTGCGAATGCCGCGTTCAAGACCGTCAACGGAGCACCTTCGGTTCTGGATACACTTGCATTTTTAAGGTTTTTGACTTCTTTATTATCTTTCATCGCAGTTAATTTTTCATTTGCTTTGATGTATGCTTGTTTGCGTTGTTCTGCCTTTTTCCAATCTGAAATCAAAGATTTTTTAACATCTTTAAATTCAGCATTGTGTTCAGCGTGAACATTATCAACACGCAAAATTGCAAAGCCTTCTTTTAATTCCAACAATTCACTTTCGCTGCCAGATTCCATAGCAAACAATTTAGCAATCAATTCAGGCGATAAAATTTTATCTGATAAATTGGCATTGCGTCCAATATTTGAATGTTGAACATATTTTGCCTTGTATTTATCAGCAGCTGTTTTCAAAGAATCGCCAGATATAATCATATCTTCGATTTGTTGTGCCTTTTTGAAACCTTCATCATAAACATCAGGTTTGGACATATCTGCGGCAACAAACACATAAGATACAGAACGTGTTTCAGGGACTATTTGCGGATGTTGCGCATAATAAGTTTTTAATTGTTCGTCTGATGGTTCGCCAACTTTGTAATCAGCAAATTTCACAGTTGAATATTTAATATCACGTTTTGCATAACGAGCATTATATGCCGCATCAACTGCGAATTGTGGAACGTTAATTTGAACATTAACAGCACCCATTGTCATATTGCGCAAAATATCACCACGCAATGATGATGCGATATCTTGTTCTGTTAAACCAGAATTTTGCAAAACCATGTCAAACATCCAAGGTTGAAATTTGCCTTCAACTTGGAATTGTGGATAAGATCTGATTTCTTCGGCAATACGTTTATCAGAAACGACAAAACGCAAATCTTTTGCACGATTCATTGCCAAATGATTTGTTGTTAATTTCGACATCACAGAATTTGTTAAAGCCGCCGCTTTTGCAGGATCTGTGTATGCTGCGCGTTGTTCGTCTTTGCTCATTTCAGCCAATTCACGCGAACGCAAATTATTAAATTCTTGGACAGAAACATCCGAATCGCCAACATGAATCAGTGTTGTATCACGTGAAGCGCCACCAAAAATCCATTCTGCGGCACCCCAACCCACAAAACTGAAAATCAAAATGAACATTAAAACTTTTGCTAACGGTTTGTCAGCAGCATTACGTAAATATTCTAGCATTTTTCCACCTTTTGCGTTAACATAGCAAAAAAGATGTAAAAAAATCAACAAAAAAGGAAGAAAAATGAAATATGTTATCGGTAATTGGAAAATGAACGGCAACATGGCTGAAAAAGATTCCCTGTTAAAATCTTTGAAAAATGTTCGAACCGATAACAAAGTTGTTATCTGTCTTCCTTTTACCCTACTTTGCGGCAATACTTTTGGTATAACGATTGGTGCCCAAGATATCAGTGAACACACAAATGGCGCATATACTGGTGATATATCTGGTGCGATGTTAATTGAATCGGATGTTAAATATGTTTTGGTTGGGCACAGCGAACGCCGCTTTTATCATCACGAAACAAATGATATAGTCAAAGCCAAAGCAACCGCTGCAATTCAAAATAAAATTATTCCGATAATTTGTGTTGGTGAAACAGCAGACGAAAAAAACGCAGGCCGAACGATGTCTGTAGTGAAAAAGATGGTGTTAGAAAGCGTTCCAAAATCCGGCAATTATATTATCGCTTATGAACCACGTTGGGCAATTGGCAAAGGCGTAACCCCAAGCGCAAACGAAATCACAGCGGTTCATGAAACCATATTCAAAACATTGCGTGGAATAAAAAAGGAAAACACACCTGTTATTTATGGTGGCAGCGTTGATGCGGGAAATGCAGGAACTATTGCGAACCTGCCCCATGTTGATGGATTATTAATTGGCCGCGCATCCTTGAAATCTGATACATTGTTACCTATAATAAAGACAATCAAAGAATAACAAACCAAGCGGTAAAATTATGGAAGATAAAAAAGAAGTCGAAATCGAAACAGTGTCTGTGGATGACAATAAAACAGAAGTATCCACTGATAAACAAACAAAAATTATTGAAGAATTAAATTCTAAAATCGCTGAATTGAACGATAAATATTTGCGCGTCGCAGCAGAATTGGAAAACACACGTCGTCGTGCATCAATTGATATCGAATCGGTTTCACGCAGTCGCGCAATGAGCGTTGCTGAAAAAATATTACCAGTTATGGATGCGGTCAAGGCAGCATTGAATCACACCCCCGATGACGAAGGAATCAAAACCATGGAACGCGCTTTGGCTAACGCGTTTGCTCAAATTGGCATTATAAAAATAGAATCAGTGGGTCAAATTTTAAATCCACAATTTCATAACGCGATTCAAATTGTTGATAAACCAGATGAAAAAACAGAAACAAATACAATTATCGAAGAAATGCAGCCGGGATATATGTTTGGCGACACTGTACTTAGACCCGCAATGGTAATTGTTTCAAAATAAAAAACGCCCATTTGGGCGGTTTTTATTTTTGTTTATATAACATTTGAAAAAACGGGGTAAGTTTTTTTGCACGTTTTTCGTACAATGTGTTCGCCAATGCCATATTATGTTTTGTTCTTTCAATTAATTCTTGATCAAAAATAATCTCATTCTTTGGATCACTTTCAATATATTTTTTCGTTTTATAAACAATATTGACAGCAGTCTTTAATAATTGTTTGTCTTTGATTTTTGTACGTATATTTGTGTGGGCTGCATCGTAATAAAAAACTGTAAAACGAGGTACTTGTTCCCCATCAACTAATTCGGTAAAATCTTGATACAAACACAAACGACCAACATTTTGCAAAATCATTTCAATGCGTGTTAAATGCGAACCATGATCATTAAATAAATCTATAGATGAAATGTAAGCGTTTTTACATCCCGCATCCAGTAAATTCAATAAAAATTCAAGTTCAATTTGACTTTTATTCACAACAGTGCCTTTGGTATTTTTTACAAAAATAGCACTGTTATATTTTTTGTCAAGAAACAATTAGTCAACGATGGCGTTCATTACCGGTCTGCTCTTCACTGTGTCTAGTGGATGTTGTTGGTATGAAACAGACGAAAAATCTATATTGTTCAAATCGAATTTGCGAATTATCGGATTATACATTGTTGTATAATACAATTTATTATTCGTCATATCTGTAACCGCTGTCCATTGTGTCGCAGATGGTATGTTTGGAATTTTTGTTTTATCTGAAAACTGAACACCAATAGGTATTGTCATCGCTTCTAATATCGTGAACGCATGTTCTACCGCTTGACTTGCGTTTTCAAGTACTGGTGCAGATGTTTGATAATAAGCAACGCGAACAAATCTTGATGGTGGCGTAAAATCACCTGGCAATCCATGCAAACCAGACCCATGTTCTATGGGATCCAGTATGATATCGCCAAATTTATGCGCTGTGGCTGTTCCTGGATGCAAATTTATATAATTATTCAAATTGGTAATTTGCCATGGATAACCCGGCGCATTGGTAAGAACCCCAAGTTTATTATCGTAAACCATCGGCACCCCACCAATGTATTCTATGACAATTTGACGACCATTTTTATCCGCAACGCGCCAATGAAGATTTTCTGCACGCGAATCTGTGGCGACAACGCGAACAATACTTAATGCCGCTATGACATCGTCAACACTTTCGAAATTACCAAGAATCCATGCAACAAATTCTGTATCTGAAATTGTTATGTCTTTTTGGGCTGCATCATATTTTGGATACGAACCATATTTTGGAAAATAAAACAGGCCTGCCGATAAACCCGCTTCATTCAACCCTTCGATAACATAATCTTCGGATGCCAAACCAACATAACCGTAATACGCGGTGTATTTCATACCATCCCTTGTTCCATCCGGCAATATAGATTGTTTTTCAAAGCCATGGGGCACAATCAAATAATCGCTTGGGCTTTCGCCACTTGCCCATTCAACTGTGCGCGCAACTATTTGTGCGCCATCTGCAGATTTCAATGTGATTCCAGTACAGGAATCGGCCGAACGATGAATACCAACAATCGCCAATATCATCAAAAAAGTAAAAGTTTTCGTTTTCATGTTTTTCATTTTGAATGAAAAAACATATAAAAACCATAAGAACGTATTCCAAACAAAAAACCGCCGAAAACGGCGGTTTTTATTATTTTTGATTTTGTCTAAGTTTTATCACTTGTTCCCATAATTTTGCTTTTTCCTCTTTTGAGTCAGGTGTATATAACGACACATATTTCTGTTCGATTTTTGTCATTTCGCATACTAATTTATTTTTGTCGCTACATGTAGCATAATTGACACGTAAAACCTCTTGTCCTTCTCTGCTAATTATATGAGAATAATGAAAGTTCATCATAATCCCATTTTTTTCAAATATATCTTTGGCAATATTTATATCTGATTCCAGTTGTGGAACGTAATAAGCATACAAATCAAATATATGGAAAAATATATGTTTTTTAGTCACGACAGGAGAACACATTCTGCACATAACAGCCAACAACGCAACATCCGAATCAGATATTGTTTGAACATGTGAAAACACAGGTTTTTCCAATCTGCTTTTTATTTCTGCTTTTAAATTTTTAAAAAATTTCATAACAAAACCTTTGCTGTGATACGTGACAGATTATAGACAAAAACAAAATGATGTCAATAAGATAATTATATTCCAAGTCTATGATGGACTTTGAACATTAATATAGATTCATTTCCAAAAGCATCTGTATTATTCGGATTAACACGATATATAAATCCAATACCAGCATCTGTGAATTCGCCAACAGACTGTTTATAGGATCCAGAAAATCTGAATTCACGTTTATCTGATGCCAAATCTATATATTCAATGTGTGGATTGTTTGCTTCTACAACATATTTTCCTGCGTCTTCAACAACATTCAAATCTGCATATTCGTATCCCATTTTGCCGTTTACTACTGCTAATGGCATTGCTGCAGTCAAACTTAAACCACCAACATCTAAACCAACAGAATACGCATCTGATTTAATATCAGACAACTTCGTTATTATGCCACCATTTGTATCAGCATGTGTATTTGCAAATGTAGCACGTGCAAATAACTTAACTTTTTCAAAAGGTTTATATGTCGCTGTCGCATCAACATATTTTGTGTTTGCACCACCTAACGACAACAAACCATCACTGTAAGATCCCAGCAATGTATTCGTTTCATGCATATTACCAAATGATACCCCAAAACCAAACGATTCATTTTTATATTCTGAATTCAACGCAATACCGTTTGCAAACCCAAGACGCCCTGGTTCAAATTGAGATGTTATGACCGGATCATTTTCTAACAAATTTTCATCCGTTATTGTTCCAGAAAACGCACGTGTTCCGAATGCAAAATTACCAGTTTTATATTTTGCGCCAGTTGATACGGCATTTGAAACCAGCCCTAACAAACCATTTGCACGACCATTAAATCTTGATTCATCGTCTGTTAAATGATGTTGATAACCGGCTTCTATATCATAATTTTCTGTATTTAATGCAACACGCAAATTATCAAGTCCGTTCATATTATCATTATATGCACGCGGTGATAATGCCATATCGAAAGAGATATTACCTATTTCGTTGTGGCGTTTATTTGTTGAATCAACATTGAAATCAGATAAAACATCGCCCATATAAAGCCCATGTTTATCATTAGCATCCAGCGCAAAAGTTTGGTTCCAAACACGTGGCAAAGATATACTGCCGTCTGCACTTTCAACAACATCAAAGAAAGACACTTTTATCGCCTGATTATTGTTTAACGAGAACACACTCGAAGCGCGCGATGAAGATGTGGTAGTGGTCGCATTGCGCCAATATGAATTACCGCTACTTGATACAATCGTGTCTGCAGACGAACCAAAATAATATATATTTGTATTTGGTCTTGTTGCACGTTCAAGATTTATCATACCATAACCGAAAGCGTTTTTGAAACTTTCAAGATACTGTTCGTTACTTGCATCTAAATTAACAGGCAAAGAATATAAACCTTTTAAATAATATACCAAATCATGTTCGTTTTCTGTACCGTCTTTTGTTTTCCATGCCAAATTATTACTTGGGTCTGTTCCGAGATATGGACCATCAGCTGTCAAAGCCAAAAGCAAGAATATTTGTTTTGCATCCATGTAATCAAAAGCACTTTTAACCAACGCAATTGAACCAGCCATCGCCGCAGTTGCTTCCATATCATTATTACCAGGCGCGGCGAAACACCACGGATTCATTGCCCCACCGTTTCCAGTACCCGCCAATCCGCACATACGCGAAATATAACTGACATCATTTGAATCTTTCCAAGTAGCCAATTCATATGTGCCTGCACTTGATGGATCAGTGTTATATTCATCTATAGAGATACCTTGTGTTCCTGTATTACCCGAAGGTTTAACTGCAACAACTGTCATGAACAGATTTTGTAAATCGTTATAAACCACAGGCGCAACATTTTCAAAAGTCGCTTCTGATGGGATAATTTTGAAGTTCGCAGGATCTATAACATTTCTTCCTGCAGGGTTTACCAATATTTGATTTTGATAATTACTTAAATAATAGAACGCATTATATGCATCAAGCGATGGTGTGTTTATTGTCGCATCATCTGCTGTATTCAAATTATAATATGTATCTATTATTTGACCGAAAGTATTTCTTTTTAATGTGTCGGTATTTGCGGCATCTATCCATGCTTTTGCATCGCTGATTGTTGTATAATCCAATGCAGAAGATACGTCCGGCAAAGACAAATTAGCAACAACATTTACGGCATTTTCACCGGAATCTTGTAAACGCAACGCATTATCTATTGCTGCATAATTTTTGTAATCTGAAACTGTCAATTCTTGTTCCAAAGTTAATGCGTGTTCGCCGCCAACCGAATATTTTTGATTTATATTATTGCCTGCGCCAACATATAAATTATCACCTGTGAAATAACCGTTATAAACATTATCAGAAGAATCTGTCGCGACAAAAGAATTACCAGAAACAGAAGTTACTGTGATTGTTGTGCCATCTGCCAAAGTAAATGTGTCGTCCACATCCAATTCGTCCCCAGCAACGTTGTATGTTCCAGTAATACTGGATGATGTTGTATCAGTCCATGCCTTACCTGCACCTGTTTTATACACAGTTAATTGACCATTTGGAATAAATCCGTAAAAATCGCCTGTGGCACGACCACCCTCTTCCCAACCGGCGATTATTTTTGCCAATTTTGTATCTTCATCTGTTGCCATTCCAAACACAGTCCCAGTTCCCGATAAATCAAATGCTGTATTTTCAACCGCACCATCTACTGTTGCGCCGGACAAATTATGATATTTATGGGACATTTTTATAGATGCATCCACAGCATCACGACATGCCTGGGTTGGTGTTCCTGTGGCATTGGTACAAAGTGAAATCAAAGAATTCATTTTGCTTTCGTCAAACCAGTAAATTAAACCATCAATCGCACTGCCTGTTGCGTTTACACCAGTTCCAGAAATCATCGCAACATTGATAGGTTTTCCACCACCAGGTATTTTAGCAAAAGGATATTTGGAATTTGATAAATCGAAAACTTCTTTTGTTGTATCATTTCTTACCGTTGCCATTCCCAAATACCCACGAACAAAAGCATTATATGCACGTGATGCCATCAAATAATTGAAAGTATTTTGCGATGTCGTGTCAGACATATATGTAAAATCTTGTGAATCTTCCCACACTGAAAAATCATCTGGACAGGTTGTCCCCGAACACGCAGGGCCATAAGGTAAATTCAATGAAAACAATTTATTTGGTTCGGTTGTAGAACCGCCGCCACCGCCCCCAGAATGAGAACCGCCACTTGATGAAGAACCATTGCTGCTTTTGCTATCAAAAGCATCTGTTAATAACGCGACACCGCCAATCACAGCGGCAACCCCCACAGCAGACAAAGCCAACACATGTGATGAAGATAGCCCACTAAAAAATCCGTATTCTTCACCAGATGCGGCAATTTTTGTTCTTTGTTTGTATTGTTTAATTTGTCGATCACAATTTGATGCGTCTGCACCATACATTTGCAGAACCTGGATTGCGCGTTTATCATTATTCATAACCGCAGTACAAACCAGCGACATCCCCGTAGAATCAACATAATTTATATCAGTTCCAGCATTTATTAAAATTTGAACTGTTTGTGTATCGCCACGACGCGCAGCAGATAATAATTTTGAAGCATTTTGAAATTCAGACGACGTGGCTGCGAAAGACACGCATGGCATCAATAACCATAAAAAGCCCAAAAATCTAATAAATTTCATTAAAACTTCTCTCTTCTTTTGGAAAGTTTACCATAAAAACTTATTTCGTATCAAGATATTTTATTCACATATATATCTATTTTTTTTCTTTATTTAATTTTCAATTTTTGATATAGTTTACCAGAAGGGAGAAAATGAAAACACGCGCGTTATTTTTTTCTGTCGCTTTATTGTTTGCACCAACATTTGTGTATGGCGCATGTTCTGTGGCCAATTTGACACGATGTCTAGATTCTGTGTGCGCTATAAATATCGGTTCAAATCCGGCGGCTCGTTGTCAATATTGCGGATCAAGCAATGCTGGTGAACCAACAAAATCACAAACAATGAAAAGTATTACTGCGGGCGCATCTGCAAAATATACAATTTCTGACAAAGAATTAAAGAATGCACCGAAAGATCCCGGCGAACGTTATGTTTGGGGAACTAAATTGTGTTTAGAAAAAGTATCGGGATGCAACGCAGATGATGTAACTGATAATTATGATTCTTTGATTGAACAATCATGCACAGCTGCTGGAATATCTGCTGAAATGGAATCTTTGGCAAAAAAGGCAACGGTAAAGAAAACCAAAAATTCATGTTCAAATGAAGTCAGTTCATGTATTATCGCCGACAACCGTTGTCGTGGTGATTTCAAGGGCTGCGAATCGGATGCTGATTTTGATAAATATTTATCTGAATGCGGAATTGAAGCAACCGGGTGTGATGAATTTTTAAGTGGCGTTCGTCAAACTTTATCTGAAACACGTAAAAATATGTTTGCTAATGCAAGTAAATTGGTTCAAAAAATCATCGCCGCATATCAGGATGCGCGCAAACAAAAACTCGCAACTGCCCAGGCATCTTGTAAAAACAACAAAGCAAAAACAGATTGTATAAATCGCGTTTGTGCAAACAACATGAAAAACAAATGTGCGACTGGATCTAGTCATGAGAAAAAAGTTGCCGAAGAATTATGCAAATTCTATGACACTGCATGTGCAAAATTGAAATAGGAACACAGATGATGAAAGCTAAAAAAATATTTTTTATGACATCTATGCCAATAATTGTGGCGATGTGTTCCATGTTTGCTATTTGTGATTATGCCGATGCGGCTGCACGCGTTGCTGTTCGTGGAAACACAACAACTGCACGTAAATCGGTCACAGAAAACATTAAAAAAGTAGAAACAACTGTCGAACAGGAAGTTGTCAAAGAAGAACCTGTTATCATAAACAAATCATCACAATTTGATGTTGCTGTGAATGAAATTATGGACGCGGCAGATTCTGATAATTCGTTTGCTGCTGAAATTCGTAAACAACGTGCTGCAATTGCTGCTGCTGAATCCAAAAAAGCAGCCGAAGATTCTTTGAACAATGCTATACGCAGCGGTTCAAACACATGCGACATTGATTTGCGTAAATGTATGATTGCGACATGTGGGAATGATTTCACAAAATGCGCTTTGGATGGTGATACAGATTTTGGTGAAAAATTAAATAAATGTAAACGCGACACGACATGTTCTGGGAACGAATTTTCTTTGTTTTCCAAAGAAATCAAAGATGATCGTGATATGAATATGCGTCTTGCATCGTTCAGCAATGTTATAAATTGTGGCAACCAATACAACGCATGCATTATGAACGAATGTGGCACAACATATAATAAATGTCTGGGCAAAGCGAACGCTGATGCTGCAATTGAAAAATGTAAAACAATTGCGACAGAATGCGCTGAATCAGATTCCGGATTGGTGGCACGTTTTGGAACAGCCATCGGTTTATTACGCGACAGTGCGGAAAGCGAAATCGTGAACGACGAAAAGAAACTTTATGATTTGCGTGATTCTATGCGCAAAGCATGCACAACATTGGGCGCCGCATTTGACGAACGCAGTTTTGATTGTGTTTACACTGTTAACTTCTTTGCTGGCGATAACCAGGACACACCGACTGCATCGCGCAAGGCCTATGCCGGCGACACATTTACATGTATGCAGGAATGGTTTGGTGTAAACGCAACAACGTTCAAAGAAAACGCATATCGTGAAACACGTTCACAAACGGCGGCATCTTCGGCAATGTTGGGGTCTGGATTGGGAACAGCGGCTGGTTTAATAACATCCGGCGCGATTAATCGTGCACTTGACACACAAAAGGCAAAGAAAGAATTAGACAAAGAAACATGTAAACAAAAACAAAACGGCACATGGACAGCCGGGGCATGTTATTGTAATGGCGTGATGATGTTGAAAAACGATATGTGCGACGGTAAAAAAATACAACGTGGTGCATTGAAAGACGAAGACAAAACACAACTAACAGATGCCGATTGTAATGGCGGAAAGGCCAAAGCTGGATCGTGTTGGTGCGGTGCCGTTATCATGACCAAGCATTCAACATGTGATAACGGAAAAATCACATATAGAACCAAAGATGGCGGTGCAAAGGACACAAATGCAGGTGGCACAGATAATGTAGAACCAGAATCTACTAACGCGGTTCCTAATAATAAACAACAAAAAAAAGCCGACACACAAATAAACAAGGAAATAGCCAAAATGAAAGCGATGGTTGGTACTATAAAAATCGGAACCACATTTGGTATAGGGAACCAATCAAATGCTTTTCTTAGTGCGAGTCAAAGTGTGAAAAACGAATATTATACAATTCGACAAAAGTTGACTAATGAATGTAAAAAAATTACAGGTGCAACCATAGAATCAAATGCCGCAAAATATGATGTAAAATGTATATGTGATAATAAATCATATGATACGGTCGGCGATAAATGTGTAAAAAATAAAGACAAGAATTTTAGTCAAGCACGATCAAAAGGTGATAATTATGGTACCAATAATGCAGACGATTTTGATGTGGTATCTTCCGTTTTAAATAATATAAAACCAAAATAACAAATGAAAATGACGACAAGATTTTTTACCGCCCTGCTTCTTGCATTAAACACAATGCCTGTATTGGCTGCGACAACGGTTCCCCAGGGAGTAACGCCTGGACCCAAAGGATGTACACCGGAAGCAGAGACTCTTTCAGATGGCAAATGTTCCTGTGAAGACGCTGCTAGAGAACATAAAAAAACATGGGTTCTAAATCAATCAGATTATACAAAATACGATGATTATATTGCGTACAACCCAAAAACTGGCGATTGTGTTGAATGGATAAAAATATCTGGTATATCAGACAATGTTGCAAAATGCGAACATTATGGGGACAAATATGGACCAAACGATAATAATACACACCCTGGACAATGTTTTTTAATCGCTAATGAAAACCACAGAACACTTATTCGTGCTCTTGTTAAAACATATAACGATAACTATAATGCTTTGAACAGCACACCATCACGGTTGATATACGACAAGGGAAAGAAACAAGGAACAATAATCACATTAACTAATGATACTACTTTGGCAGCCAGATGGGTAAACGGTTCAACACTGGGACAAAGTCAGCCAAGTGTTAATGCTATTATATCTGGGTATAAAACGATTTGTAGAAAAAACAACACTGATAACGAAAGCGAAAAAGTCGAATATGATTTTAAACCGCTTAATGCTGGTGATTATACACAATATGTATGCGTGGAAACATCCAGAATAAAAAAATCTCAACAAACCCCAAAAGCCGACACAAGCAAATTGCCAACCGGCACTGGGAACAGTGGAAATGATACTTCAGGAAATAACGGTTCTTTGGTAACTACACCAAGCATAAAAACTCTTGAAAATGGTAACAAGGAAGCAAATTTTATTGTTTGGGACGCAGAAAAAGACCAACAAGTATCTAAAAAAATTGAATACAAAAACGATACTGTTTATAAATTAATAAATAAGTTTGTAAATACATATAACATGGTATACGAATCTTATAGAAATAATGGCAAAGACTCATCACGCATTGATAACTTTTTTTTCACAAGCATCAAAGTTGATCAAAACTCAAATAACACATATACTTTAAAAAGCTTATATAAATATGGACCTATGGAAACCGCTATTACAGGATATAAAAAAATCTGCGACGACGCCCAAGGTAAAGGTGGTATATCCACATCTCAATTGTACAATTATACACTTTTGACCAACAATCCTAAATCAAATGTAACATTTGTGGAATGCCAGATAGAATGTGAAAATGGTAAACCAGATTCAAATGGAAGATGTCCACAATCAAAGCAAACCGCCACAACTGTTTCGAATGACAGAGCTGGGACATCAAACACATTAACACAACAAACACAAAACCAACAACAACAAACAATAAACCAATCTTATTTGCAAGAACTTAAAGATAAATTAACCGCATTTACAAAATTCAATCGTAATATAAGATATAACGTAATATACAAAGGCAATGTTACAACAGAACAAGAAACGTGGAAGAATAATTGTATAAAAATAATTAGCCAAATACCTGGTGCAAAGTTAGAAAACGCCCCGCAAATAAAAGAAGAAAATGGAGAAGTAATATTAACATGCGTTGTAACGTGCGAAGACCCAAACGCGCATATCGTTGATAAACAATGTAAATGCAATACAGGGTTCAGACCAAATGAAAGTGGTGTTTGCATTAAACAAACAAATCAAGAAACACCTAAACCAGATCCAATACAGGAAGAAACATGGAAACCTGATTTTGCAGAACCGATTTTGGGAAATTCTATAACTGTCCCAAATAAACATATGGGCGATGATATCGTGTCAGAATGGATCAAAAAAGCAAATGCTGCTATCGTGAATGCTGGTGGTAAGAATAATGTAATATATTCAACTTCGGAAGATCCAAAAACAATTACTTGCAAAATTACTGAATGTGACGAAGCCAAGGGTTATAAAAAACAACCAGTTGATGAAAAAACCTGTGTATGCGACGATGCAAAAGGATATGTATTAAAAGACGACAAATGCGTAAAGCTAGAACGAGAAAATCTAGAAACACTGAAGGCCAATACTACTGGAATTGATGTTGCGGGTGTAAAAGCCGAGGATGTAAATATATCTGCAAATACACCTACCCCAACAGAAACAGATTTAAATAAATCTAAATGTGAAGATGGTAAAAATGGTACTTGGGATCCGAAAACACAAAAATGTTCATGTGCCGATGGTAAAGAAATCGCTTTAGACAACAAATACAATGCTGTTTGCCCGACAGAAAAAGAAATGTTATATATATGTGAAAAATCTAAAAACGGTTTTTTTGATCCGGAAACACAAAAATGTTCGTGTGCCGATGGTACAGAAATCGATTTGAACGGTGATGATGTTTGCCCAGAAGGCACAGAAGAACCCGCAAAAAAAACCCCTGCGGCTACAAAGATAACGTATTCTGGTATAGTATTGGATGCAGATACCAAAGAACCGTTGTCTGATGCAAACATTTTTCAGGCGGGTAATACAGATGGCGAAACTACTGATTCAGAAGGAAAATTCACATATGAAACGACAGATCCTGTTGTAACAGTTTCTTATACGGGTTACGAAACAATAACGTATAGATTAAACCAAGGCGCAAACATTATCGAATTAAAAGAAACACAGGTTGCGATTGACGAAGTTCGTGCTGATGGCCAACAATCTGAACAAAGCAAAAAATGTGTTGGCTCTGGTGGAAAAATAGTACCAATGTCAGAAGGGTCAAAAGATTTTAAATGTGATTGTTCAGCGGCAGAAAAAGTTTACAACCCAGAAACTTTTGAATGTGAAGATGTTGATGACGATGTCTTTAATGCAATAGTAAAAGCATTCAAGGACAAAGCTGAAGAATTAAAGAAACAAGATTGCACAAAACAATGTGAAAATGCAGGATAAATAAAATGATTATGAAAGGCAGATTTTTATTGTTGGTATTATTATGTTGGCCTTTTGTGTCAATGGCGGTTGATACAACCGAAATTCAAAATGCCACAACACTAGAAGCTGCCGCTGCTGCTGCAACAAGCGCTGTTGATGGTATAACTGGTGGAAAAGACGAACAAAAAAACAATGCAAAAGAACAAATCGCAAAAGCAAAGAAAGATATAGCAGAAAAACCATGTGATACGTGTAAAACAAAAGATGACGAAGCTGCAAAAGCAAGACTTCAAGAAAAACAAGCTGCGTATGACGAAGCAAAAGCCAACGAACAATCATTAGCAAATCGAACTTTGACAGCTTTGACAACTGCTACGACTGGTATTGGTGGTATGGAATTGGCAATGGGATTGGCACAACAAAATGCTGATAAAAACGCAGAAGCAAGTATGAATGCATATATCGCTACATTCCGTTGCACTTATGGTGATGGCTATCAAG
>CAMVAB010000015.1 GCA_947165335.1 uncultured Pseudomonadota bacterium
TCAGAATTTTTATTTAGCAACTTGATAATCCTTTCATTATTTAATACAATCATTATATCACAAAATAAACTTTAAATAAAACAAAAGTAAAAATGACAAGACCACTTGCTGATTTAATGCGACCAAAAACAATAGATGAAATCGTTGGACAAACTGATTTGCTTGGCGAAAACGGTATTGTTCGTCGTATGGTTGAAAACGGCAATTTATCAAATCTGATTTTGTGGGGTCCGCCGGGATGCGGAAAAACAACCATTGCACGCGCACTGGCTAATTCCATAGATATGGATTTTGTTCCCATGTCTGCTGTATTTTCGGGTACAGCCGACATCAAAAAAGCAATGGATGCAGCACGTATGAATCGCGATATTGGTCGAAACACACTTTTGTTCATTGACGAAATCCACAGATTTAATAAAACCCAACAAGACACTTTGTTACCATATCTTGAAGATGGGACCGTTACATTTGTTGGCGCGACAACTGAAAACCCAAGTTTTAATTTAAATAACGCTCTTTTATCACGTTGCCATATTGGCGTATTAAAACCTCTGTCTACGGCAGATTTATTGGTCTTAACCGATCGCGCAGAGAAATTTTTAAATAAAAAAATACCTCTTACATCAGATGCACGCACACATCTTTGTCAGATGTCTGATGGCGATGCAAGATTCTTGTTGAACACAATTGAATACATATCTGGTGCAAAATTTAAAAAAGATTTATCTCCTGATAAACTTGATGAAATCGTTCAAAAACGTGCGCCATTATCTGATAAAAGTGGCGATGAACATTATAATTTAATTTCTGCCGTTCATAAATCATTGCGTTCATCGGATACAGACGCAGCACTTTATTGGGTTGCGCGTATGATTACATCAGGTCAAGATCCGCGTTATGTTTTGCGCCGCCTAACCCGTTTTGCAATGGAAGATGTCGGATTAGCAGATCCAAACGCAATGCAAATCGCACTATCAGCATGGCAAATTTATGAACGCATGGGATCACCCGAAGGTGATATCGCTTTGACAGAATTAGTAATTTATCTGGCAACAGCGCCTAAAAGTATTTCCGCGTATAAGGCGCAAATGGCGTCGTATAGCGTGGCACGTGACACCGGCAGTTTAATGCCTCCAAAAAATATTTTAAACGCACCAACCAAAATGATGAAAAATCTTGGGTATGGGGACGGTTATGTTTATGACCCTGAAACTGAATCTGGATGCAGTGGTCAAAACTGTTTTCCCGATAATATGGAACGCGTAAGTTTTTATAAACCGGTTGAACGCGGATTTGAACGTGAAATCAAAAAACGTTTTGATTATTGGAATTCTTTCAGAAAGAAAAACAATTAAAACAATATTTTAATATCTGCGCCAACTTGAACTTCACCAGTCTCAAATTCAAGATCAAAATGTCCCACGTATTGTGTGTTTCCATATTGACGCAAAAGTTTAAGATTTAACCATTCTTGATTATCCAATAAATCTGTATTTGTTGATTTACGTAAATCGAACCCAATACCTGTGCGCCAATCATATTTCATACGAAAATACGCTTCTGGAATAAAATCTATATACGAAAGTCCACGCTCATCATCGAACACCCACGTAGACTTAACAGTACCAGACAACGTCATCCCTGTAAACTGTCTACCAAAACGAAGCCCCGCATAATATGAAGAATCAGCATATTCAGGTGTTCTTACATGTGAAGAACCCCACAATTTAAAACCAAACAAAGCATCAGAAATTATGCGTGATTCGTTGAATCCGTGGCTCATACGATAAACACCGCCAAATTCTGTTGCAGAAAAACCATGTTCATCATGTCCTGAAAAATCAACCTGATAATGCATGTTGACATGCAATACCAAATTATCGTTAACACCGTATCCAATGTATTGCCCGAGACGTAATTTTCTATCTACATGAAAAAGATATGTATCAGACAAAAATTGATTGTCTGGTATTAAAAATAACGGATCAGATGTATCATTTGATAACAAACTTTTAGAAGCGGGTTTTATTTGTTCTGAAATATAAGTTTCTGTTCTTGCAGAAGGATAAGTTTTTGTTGTTTGCGGTGCAACAAAAGGTTCTTCACTTACCACATCATCATCAGACACCGATGTTTCAGACAATACAACAGCTTCGCCATATGCGTTCAACACACAAAAAGCACCAATAAAAAACAATAAATATTTTTTCATACCAACCACACTATAAAATTATTAGAAATACAAAATTGCTTGAATTCCGATTTTCCATTCATTGTAATTTTTAATTTTGTAATCTCCTGTTGTGTACAACACTTTACTGTCAGTAAAGACATATGAACCATCTACTTTTGGATATCCGCTTGGATTAACATCATAGTTCATATAATCATTAGTTTGACCTTTTGCAGAATCATACAATGCAGTAGATGCATATAAATTCAACGCAAACATATCATTTGGTTGCCACCCAAATGCACCTTTGATACTTAACTGGTTATGCCAATCATAGTGTCCCAATATCATTTCACCATTTAATGTGAAATATTTATTCAACACAGAAAATACACCGGCACCACCTTCAACATAAATAACATCTTTAACATCAGTGTTATAAGCTAATATCATCCAATCGCCGCCGTCTGCTTTGACATATGCGCCGTATGTGTCACCTTTAATTAAATCCGAATACCCAAAGCGCCCTAAACCATATATCGTTGTTCTATTAATTTTATAACCAGCTTTGATTTCCCCGATAAATGTATTTGCTGTTTCTTTTTGATGTTGAAAGAAACCCGCGACACTTGCAATCCATTTATCATTATCAACAAAACGATTTTGTAAACCAATACCAAAAATATTCAATCCGGAATCACTAGAACTATCTGCTGGTTCGCCATCGCCCCAATCTTTGAAAGAAACTTTTGTTTTATCATATTGTGCCATACCGATAATTGCCAAAGTATCAGTCAAACCAACACTAAAATCTTCTTTGATAACAAATTGAGATGTTTCTTGTTTTCCGCTGATTCCGATTATACCGCGTGGCGTTTGTTGAGCATATGAAGCAGAATTTCTATCTACGTTTAACACAGCACCATTCAACACATCAAATTTGAAACTATTTTTTGCATAGGACAAATCTGTGACAGAACCAAATTTACCTTTCAACGGCTGAAAGAAAGGATGAGCCAAGAAATATTTACGCATTTGTGAAGAATAGGATTTTCTTGAAACTTGTTTACTTTCTTTAACATAAATATTATTGTCGTCATATTTTTGTGGATATGTCGGACGTGCAGCTGATTGACCATTACCGTTACTATTGGTATAGTAAAAATTATTTGTTATAGTATTCGTGTATCCACCAGATCTACTAGACGATGTTTTGTATGTTTTTGTCCTTACAGGGTATGCTGAACTATAGCTGTTTCTTGGGTTATATTGATATGCAGCATCAACCGAAAAAATCGGCAATATTGCAAACAAAGCAAACGCAAGTGTATACTTTTTCATAAAAAAACTCCTTTCCAATTTTCTATTATTATATCATAAAAAGAGTCCAGAAAAAAGCCTAAAAAACAAAAATTATATATTTTATAAAATATGTCTTTTGCCACCGGCATCAGGGCTGCTTACTACGCCTTCATTTTCCATGCGTTCAATCAAAGTTGCGGCTTTATTATATCCAATACCAAGTCTGCGTTGAATGTATGAAATTGTTGGTTTTTTATCTCGCAATACGATTTCTTTTGCTTGTTCATATAAATCATTAGATTTGGCTTCTTTGCTCATAGGCATACCAGGAATAAGGCCACTATCTGCGCCCTCTTCATTTGTTATACCATCAATATATTCAGGTTCACCCTGTTCACGTAAGAAATCAGCTATACGATTTACTTCATCATTATCTATAAATGCGCCATGTATACGCACAGGCGCACGGCCCGCTTCGCTGAATAACATATCGCCGCATGGCAATAATTGTTCCGCACCCTTTTCGCCCAATGTTGTCATAGAATCGATATTGGAACGCGCCTGGAACGATATACGTGTTGGGAAGTTTGCTTTGATAACCCCGGTGATAACATCCGCAGATGGACGTTGCGTTGCCATAACAAGATGAATACCCGCCGCACGTGCCTTTTGTGCCAATCTTTGCACGCACATTTCAACATCTTTACGTGCGATGGTCATTAAATCTGCAACCTCGTCAATGATTATTACCAAATATGGCATATCAGATAAATCAATTTCTTTTGTTTCAAATTCAAATTCACCAGTTTCTTCATCTGTCCCAACAACAACTTGTTCTGTTAAAACTTCGCCTTTTTCACGCAGAGCTGCAACTTTTTCATTATATTCAGCAATATTACGCACACCCATTTTCTTTAATTTTACATACCTATCATCCATATCACGCACAGACCATTTTAATGCGTTAACAGATTCTGCAGGATCTGTCAACACAGGCGTAATAAGATGAGGTATATTATCCCAAGGTGCAAAATCAACACCTTTTGGATCGACAATCATCAATTTACATTTATCTGGTGTAAAGTGATAAACAATGGATGTAATAATAGATTGAACGAACACAGATTTTCCAGATCCTGTACGACCAGCGATCAACATATGCGGCATTTTTGCCAAATCATAATACATAGATTCACCACTAATATTTACCCCCAGCGCAAGTGGTATCGCATATCTTGAATTAACAAAACTCGGGTTAGACATCAAAGTTTGATATCGCACAGTTTTTCGATCCATATTCACCATTTCAACACCGATATATTGCGTTCCCGGGATTGGTGTAATACGTATTTTTTCAGTGGCCATAGCGCGTGTCATATCACGTGCAGTATCTGTTATTTTATTTATACGGGTTCCTGGTTCTGGTTCAAATTCATATTGTGTAACAATTGGGCCAGGTTTAATTCCAACAACTTTTCCGAATATACCAAATTCTTCAAAGTGGTCCTGTAATAAAACAGCCGTTTGTTTAAATTCAGGTGTAATGACATTCTTACCAAACACAGACTTTTCAAGCAATTCAGGATCAGGTAATTCATAATCATGTGCAGATGCAGCCCCAACATGCGCAACAACGCGTTTACGAGTAGCACGTTTACGTTTTGGTTTTTCTTCCTCTTCCTCTTCTTCTTCGGCTTCTTCCTCTTCTTCGTATTCTTCTTCTTCATCGACTTCAATTGGTTTAATTAGATGAAATGCTGACAAAACCCATCTTGTTAAATGATAAGTTGTCTTAATGGCGCTTTTAACATGATACCATTTAATATGTAATAATATACCCGACATAACCAGAAATAATACAAAAAATAAAATCCCAACTGGTAATGCAGCACTTGATAATATTTTTGATAAATCAGCACTTACAATCGCACCAGCAAGCCCCCCAAAACTTTTAGATGGAAACATTAGCCCAAGTCCAGCGCAACCAACACACAGAGTCACAAACCCACGTAATAAATTGTATTCTGGCGCCCTTTCTTCATCCCATTGAACAAATAAACTTAACCCAAATCGCCCCAAGCATAAAAATAGAAATAGCGATGGAATAAAACCTATGGTATATCTTATAAATCCGACAGCATTTCCAAATACACCGTTTGTCCCAAAAGAACCATCTGCTGCAACGCCAGTTAAATACGGATTCATGAAAAATAATTTGAGTATCAAAAAGACAGACAACAAACAAAAAACTATCCCCAGACCACGCAAAGACAAATTGCGCAACATCACCGAAATACTTTCAGGCAACAGATTAGATCTCTTTTCCATGATTGGTATTTTATCACAAAATTACCAAAAGTGCAAAAACCTATTTCGAATTTATTTTTTTCAAGGTGGCCTTTACTATATCAGCGCAAACCATACCTATAAAGGCACCAAATATTACATCGCTGAACCAATGCGCGCCAACATAAAGACGTGAAAAACCAATTAAAATTGCTGTTGTCCATGTAGCCCATTTTGCCTTTGGAAATAACATGCCTAACATAACAAGTCCTGCAAAAGATACCGCAGTATGACCAGACGGCATTGAATTAAACACATGTTCATATGTTCCTGGAACAAATACTGATGTATTTAACGCTTCATATATAATTGGACGCGATCTGCCAATTAAAACTTTTAATATGCCAGTTGTTAAAAACGCCAGCACCACAGAACAAAAAACATAAAACACATAACTGTTTTTAATTTTTATAAATGCATATCTGAAATCGTTTTCGTTTGTTATGGCTTTATATACAAAGAAAGCTATCACTGACAATGTAGTAAACACCAACCACATTTTTACAGAAAATATTTTACCAATTATCATACATATTGAACAAAGTGTTGTTCCAACATATACAAGAGGATTACATTTTGGGTCATGAATAAATGAATACAATAATTTATCCCCGCCAATTACACCAATTAACACCAAAGCTAATGTAATCAGTGCACCATAACCAATCCATTTCCATTTAAGAGTATTATCAGGTCGAATAAACATTTTATAAATCCATTAGTTCATTATATATTTTTTTGTCTGTTAAAATTTTAATGCTGACGGCCGAAGACATGTTATCTTCATCAACACCACTCGTGATGTTTGGACAAGCTTTGCGTAACGCTTTTACATCAACATCTTTCTTAGCATTATAATCACGTGCATTAAAATCACCATTCATGATATTAAGAAAGAACGCTTCTTGTTGTTGTGTATTTCTTATATTAGATAAACAAACCAAGGGGAAAACGCCACGTCCATCCAAAATATTACCCTTTCCTGTTTTTACAGATTTGTTCAACAACTCTAAAACACCGCCATTTTTCAAATCAATAAAACTTGCAATTCTTGACCGACCCGCTGTTGGTGTTCCAATTAGAACACCGCGTTTATTTTCATAAAAAGCTGCTGCGATTGCTTCTGCGGTGCCACGTGTAGTATCAGAAATCAACACAACCACAGGAACATTTGTTATTGCATCGCCACCAGGAATAACTTCCAATTCATCAACTGCCGTTTCAGCAATTCTCATTACCGGTTTTTGACCGATAAATAAACCAGCCAATTTTGCAGCCGCTTTTTCGTCGTCCCCAACACTTGTTCTTAAATCAAGAACAATACCACCAATATCATCATATTTATTTAATGCTTCATTTATAATATTCACAGCACCATTTGATATTTTATGAACAACTATTTCCAATATTCCGTCCACAGTTTCATTTTTTGCACGATGAATAATATCTGCATCCGCCAATACCACTGTTGCACGACGTAAAGTTACATGTTTGTTTCCAAAAGGTGTTAATAATTTTAATTTCGCAGTTCCAGAATTATATCCGGATAAAATTGCTGACATTTCAGCATCACTCATTTTCGCAACACGTTGACCGTTTACTTCTGAAATAATATCATCTTCATGCAGGCCTGCAATATCAGCAGGAGAATCTTTGTAAACACCTGTTACGCGGAAATTACCTTTGAAATCACGACCTCCATCGAAACCGATACTTGTTAAAATACGAGTATCGTCATCATTTATTGCATCCCTTGAATAAATATATCGGCCATTTTGATCGATACCTGATAACAGTGCATCAACAACAACTTGGTACAAACCGCCATCATGTAATGATTTTAATTCAGAATCTTTTTCACGCATTTTCAAAAGCAACGCTGTTGTGATTTCACCATAACTTTTCCAATCTTTAGATTCAGGATAAGGATAATTAGCAATTAATTCATCACCCCACACCAACACAGCACGTTCCCCAGTTGCAGCAATATGTGCGTTTGGGTTTAATTTTTCAAGACTTTCAATGGCGACTTCTATGTTTTTACCAGCCCAATTCACATTATCTAATTTTTCATAAATATCTGCAAAGTCATTGGATACTTTATGAACATCGATACCATCTTGGATCTTTACATCTTGAAAAATATCTGATGCGTTTACCAAGCAAGGCAAACAAACCAGACCAAGTATTAAAAAGATTTTTATTATTTTCATGTTTTTAATTCCTCCCTTTCACTTGACCTGATTTTGTTTTAATAATCAGTTTCTCTTAAATTAAAGTGATACAAAATAACATTAGAAATATAAATACTCGTTAATGTTCCGCTTATAATAGAAAACGTCATAGCAACAGCAAATTCACGCAACATCAAACCACCAAACATGTAAATACCAACCATCGCCAATATAGTTGATATACTTGTCATAATTGTTCGATATAACATTTCATTGACGGACAAATCAATCAAATCGCTGATCGGCATTTTGTGATATTTTTTGATATTTTCATCTATTCTGTCATAGTTCACAACTTTATCATTTACAGAATATCCGACACCCATCAAAATAACCGCGATTGCTGTTTGATTAAATTCAAGACCTGCAATCGAGAAAAATCCGAACATAAGTATAAGGTCGAATATTAACGATACAAAAGAACCAACCGCATAACCACCACGATAGCGAACCCAAATGTAAATCGACATCATAACAAATGATACAAATATCGCCAAAATACCGCCGCGTATCAATTCACCACCAATTTTTGGTCCAACGACTTGCACTTGGGAATATTTAACATTATCCCCAAGAATATTCTTAATTTCTGCAACGCGCTGATTTTGTTGTTCATCTGTTGAACCCTTTGGCAAACCAACACGCAACAAAATTGCGTTTCCATCAACTGACTGTAATTCGGGGCTGAACGCAGCCAATTCATGACGCATCTTGTCAATTGTGTAATCAGCACTTACCGGTTGTACTTCCATAGAAATACCACCCGAAAAGTCGATACCATAATTAAAACCTTTGAACACAATAGACAATATAGATAACACAATACAGATTGCTGAAATCCAGTATGATAATTTACGATATTTCATAAAATGCAGTTTCATAACACTTCCCCTTTTGCACTTTCTTATTTATTTCTTATATAACCAATCTTTCTGCTTTTGCCGTTCATATACCAATCAACAAAAACGCGTGTTAACAATAAACAAGTAAACAATGTTGTCATAACACCGATTGATAATGTCACTGCAAATCCACGAATTGGACCGGCACCAAATTGGAATAAAATTAACGCACAGATTAAATTAGTTAATTCACCGTCCATAACTGTTTTTGTTGAACGAACAAAACCATAATCAACCGCACGTAGTGTTGGAACACCAGCGCGCACTTCATCACGAATTCTTTCGAACGGTAATATATTTGCGTCTACTGCCATACCCAAAGTCAACACGATACCAGCAATACCAGGCAATGTTAATGTCGCGCCAAATAATGCGGACACACCGATAATCATCATCAAATTCACAATCAAAACAATATCAGCAAATAAACCAAATATGCCATATAACATCGCCATGAATACAAGGATGAATATTACACCAACAATTGAACCGATTTTACCAGTTGCAATTGTATCAGCGCCCAATCCTGCACCAACAGTTCTTTCTTCGATAACTTCCAATGGCGCAGGCAATGCACCGCTACGCAATAACACAGCCAAATCTTTTGCACCTTGTAAAGTGAATCCACCAGATATTTGACCACGCCCACCAGGAATTGGTTCACGAATTGTTGGTGCAGATAAAACTTTGTCGTCCAACACAATTGCAAAACGTTCATTAACGTGTTCTGTTGTTAATTTTGCAAAACGACGTGTTCCAGACGCATCAAATTCAGTCGTAACCACAGGCATATTATTTTGATCAAAATCTGCCTGAGAGTTTTTCAAACTATCGCCCGAAACTTCCACATGAGAATACACAGGAACCAATTGATTTGGGTTTTCCATATACGGCAAAAACATAGTGCCGTTTGGCGCGTGTCCAGATTTTAATTGTTCATTTGTGATATTTTCATTAACAAGATGGAAAGACATCTTTGCAGTTTTACCAATCAACTCTTTTATACGTTCTGGGTTATCAACACCTGGCAATTGAACCAATATGTATTTTCCACCCTGGGATTGAATAGATGGCTCTTTAGTCCCCAGCGCATCAATACGACGACGAACAATTTCAATACTACGGTTCATAGCATCCGTAATCATTTCTTCGCGTGCTTTCGTTGTATATGATATTGTCAAAGTTTTACCAGATGACGAAACATCTACGTTATTGCCAAGAACGCTTTTAAGACGCCCTTTGGCTTTTGAAACTTCATTATCTTCACGAACAACCAAACTTACACTTTTGCCAGTGTCACGTAATTGTGAAAAACGAATAACGCCTTTGCTTCTGTCAATCAGGGCACTACGTACTTCGTCATAAAGTTGCACAGATTTTTCTTTCAACATGACATTTGTGTCAACTTCCAATAAAAGTTGTGCCCCACCCTTTAAATCCAATCCCAATGGAATTGGTTTAATCCATGACGGGAAATATGGCGCAAGTTTTGGCGACAAAGTTGGCACAGCCAACAACATACCAAACAACGATATAAAAACAATAGCCAGTTTTCTAAACATACCGATACCCCTGATAATTATTCTATGCTTGCAACAGCGTTTTTATTAATTTCAACAACAACGCCTTTTGCAATTTCTACATTTATAGTTTTTTCGTTAACTTTTTTTACAGTGCCATAGATTCCAGCCGCTAACACACGATTACCAACTTTGATAGAATCTAACATTTTTTGATATTCAGCCATACGTTTTTTATTTGGGCGTATCATAAACAAATACAAAATCGCCATAATAACAACGCAATAAATAATCATACCCCACATATCACCGGCCTGTTGTGCAGGAACAGTTTGAGTTACGACTTCAACAGCTTCATTCATGAATAATCTCCTTTTTTATAAGAATACACTAGTAAAAAAACGAAGATAAGTAAAGCAAAAAACAGCACTATATGCGTTCAAACATGGCGTCCAATTCGGATATAGAAATAACCTTGTACACAGGGCGTCCATGATTGCATTCGCCACCCCGCTCTGTTCGTTCAATTTCACGCAAAAGCGCGTCCATTTCAGCCATATTTAATTTACGCCCTGCACGTACAGAATGATGACATGCGAAATTAGCAAGTTTAAGATGTAATTTTTCGTTTAATCTCGACGAGTGTCCATATGCCCTGACTTCATCTGCGATTTCTTGGAAACATTTTTCAAAATCTAAATCCCAATCAGCAGGTTTTTCAAAAATGGCTATCGCATCTTCGCCAAATTCGTCAACAACCAAACCACATTGTTTTAATTCGTCCCTGATTGTCAAAACAGCATCTGTATCGCCAGTTCGTAATTTAATAACAATCGGTGTTAATAATGGTTGCGTTTTTATCTCACCTTTACGCAATTTTTCATATGTGATTCTTTCATGTGCAGCGTGTTGATCGACAATAACAAAACCATTCACATTTTCAGCCAAAATATATTTATTGTTTAATTGCCCTATTACACGACCAAGCGGCAAATCAAAACAAGAAGATTCTTGTACTTGTTCTGTCTTTTCTATATGGCTGATTTGTTGACTTTTAACAGGTTCTGCAACAAAAGATTTAAAATGAAAATCATTTGTTTTTAAAAATGTTTGAACAGGTGGCAAATCAAAACTTTTAACTGTTTTTTCATCTGCATTTATACCAGATTCCATCAAAACATTTTGATTCAAAGTTTTTGACAAAACATCTCTTAAACTTTTAATAATAAAACTGCGCACATGAGTTGGTTCCAAGAAATGCACTTCGGTTTTGGCCGGTGAAACATTTACATCAACACTTGACGATGGTAAATCTAGATATAATGCGCATAATGGGAATTCACGTGCATGCATAACATCCATATAAGCCGCGCGAAGCGCAGCAATTAAAACCTTGTCTTTAACAGGACGAGAATTCACAAACAAATACTGATCCACAGATGTTGCACGTTTCAATGTTGGGTGTGATATAAATCCGTAAAGACGCATATTTGAAGTCGATGAATTCGCATCGACAGGCAACATCAATCCACGCACATCTTCGCCCATTACCGAAATTATTCTTTCAAGTAATTCCTGATTTTTCGGAAAACGCCATTTGTTATTAAGCAAAAAACCAACGTCTGGTCGCGCCATAGCAAGACGTTTTACAACATCCAACACAGCCAACATTTCAGATTTATCAGTATTTAAAAATTTCAAACGTGCAGGTGTTTTTACAAACAAATTAGCAACACGAATTCGTGTTCCACTTTCCCAATCAGACGGTCTTATTTCATTTGTATTTGCATCTAAATGAAAACCATGTTCGCTTTCGCCATTAAAAGTATCTATTTCCATATCAGATACAGATGCAATAGACGGCAACGCTTCGCCACGAAAGCCCATAAAATTTATATTTAATAAATCATCATTCGGTAATTTTGATGTAGCGTGTCTTAAAACAGAATTTGCTAAATCTTCTTTTGTCATGCCATGGCCATTATCTATCACAGAAATCAATGTTCGGCCACCGTCGACAACATCTATGATAATTTGATCGGCCCCGGCATCCAGCGCATTTTCAACCAATTCTTTGACAACACTTGCAGGCTTTTCAACCACTTCACCTGCGGCGATTTGGTTTATCAAAAAATCAGGTAAAACACGAACAGACATGTTAATCCTTGAATTTTACATCGATAATTTCAAATTCTTTTTCACCACTTGGTAATCTGACAGTGCAAGTATCCCCAACACAATGACCTATTAACGCACGCCCAACAGGTGAAGTGCATGATATAACGAGACGACCATCAGATTCAATATCTGACAAAATACGACATTCCATTTTATTGCCATCTTCGTCTTCAGTTATGACCTTTGCGCCAAAAACAACACGATTACCAGATAAACTGTCCACGTCTATAATTTGAGCATTTTCGATAATTTCTTCAATAAATTGAATACGTTTGTCGATTTGACGTTGTTTTTCACGTGCGGCACTGTAATCAGCATTTTCTGATAAATCCCCAAGAGAGCGCGCCCATTGAACAACTTTCAAGATTTCAGGTCTTTGGTTTTCCTTTAGATCTTTCAATTCTTTAATTAAATTATCAAATCCCTGACGAGATATTGGTCTTTTTTCCATATATAACACCTTAAAATTTGTAATAACAATAAAACATAAATTTTAATTTTGCAATTATCATTTCAAACTATTATACTATATATATTATGTATAGATTTAAACCAAATGTTTTGACTTTATTCCTGATGCGACGTTTTTTCGCCAGCTTTTTTTTGGTGATGTTAACAGTCTGTGGGGTAATTTATGCTGTTACATTCGTGGAAAGATTGTCTTCAAATCCAGATGCAATTTCAACAATGATGGATTCGTGGGTAAGATTATTGGAATACATACCTATGTTTTTACCATTGGCGATATTTATGGGAACATTAGTTGCGTTTTACAATTTAACAAAATCTTCTGAATTGGTGATTGTATCTGGAACCGGGTTATCCCCTTTTCAAATTGCACGACCATTTTTGGTTGGCGCATGTCTTGTTGGGATTATAGCAGCAACGCTCATCAATCCTTATTCTGTTAATCTTTCAACCCGAAATTTAACGGGTCACCAATTACAATTAATAGATAACGCGATATGGTTACGCGAATCTTCTGATGATACTTTTTTAACTGTGCGTGCATTAGGCATGAATGTTTCAAAACAACATGATATAATATTTAACACTGTCACCATATTATCCCAAGATCAAAATTTTAAATTGAAAGAACGCATATCCGCAAAAAATGCAACATTGTCAGTTGACGGTTTCGATATCAAAAACGCAACCATCATTGGTTCTGATGGTATAACACACACTGGTGACAGACATATTCAAACAAAACTGACACCACAAACAGTGTTAGATCGCTATTTACAACCGAATCAAATACATTTTTGGAATTTACCTGCATTTATAAAAAAGATGTCTGCCGTAGGTGTTGTGACACGTGGTCATCTTGTTCAGTTTTGGACATTGTTGTTTTTACCATTAAATATGATGGCAATGGTAATGTTGGGAATTGCTTTCTCGCAAACAAAACAGCGCAGAAATTATAATTTTGGCACTAAATTTAGTTTGGGAATATTAACATGTTTTGCATTATATTTTATTGTTAATTTATTTAATGCTTTGGGAAACACAGGAACATTACCACCATTGGTTTCTATTATTGCACCACAAATAATTATTATTGCAGGTGCATGCGTATTTATAACAAGTTTTGACACAATATAGGAAATTTAAATGCCAATTTATAACAGACGTAAAAAACAAAAAAAATTATTGATTTGGACAATAATAATTGTGATTGCCATATTAATGATTGTGTCATTTCCTAACCATCCTGAATTTACAGAAATAGTACTGTTCCCATGAAATATATAGACATTTTTTTAGAAGCACTTTCTGCAGAAAAAGGACGCAGTCAAAAAACGTTGGACGCATATTCGTCCGATTTGAATCATGCACAAAATGAAATTGGCAATTTATTAGAAGCAACAAACGAAGACATCCAAAATTATTTATCACATCTGCCGGACAAAGCGTCATCTGTTGCCCGCAAAGCAAGCGCACTGCGCACATTTTATAAATTTTTAATGTTGGAAAAAATCATAACAAAAAATCCAACCACAACACTTGAATTACCAAAACGCGGTCGCGCCCTGCCAAAATATTTATCACCCGAAGAAATAGAATTGTTAATATCATCATCTGGTGATATAAAAACTTCAGTTCGATTAAAATGTATGATTGAATTATTATACGCATCGGGTCTGCGCGTATCAGAATTATGCGAATTACCAATGTCTGCAAATTTAGGCGATAAATTACTTATACATGGCAAAGGTGCCAAAGAAAGATTGGTTCCTATGCACGAAGCCGCCCAAGACGCCCTGCATAAATGGTTGGAATTACGTGGTGATGAAGATTCCAAATATGTGTTCCCAACAAAATCTAAAACAGGACACATTACACGCGACGGTTTTTTCAAGATATTAAAAAAATGTGCTGTGCTTGCTGGTATTGACCCGCATCGTGTTTCGCCACACGTGTTGCGCCATTCGTTTGCTTCGCACCTGCTCGCAGGGGGTGCAAATTTACGCGTGATTCAAACGATGCTCGGCCACGAAGATATTTCAACAACACAAATATATACACACGTGTTGCCTGAAAAATTACGTGATACAGTTGAAAGCGCACATCCATTGGCACATAACGAGATTAAGGATATATAAACAATGATAACAAAATGCGATCATCCAGGTTGTACCAAGGCAGGCACATGTCGCGCACCAAAATCGCGTGATTTAAAAGAATATTGGTGGTTCTGTAAAGAGCATGCAGCCGAATACAATAAAAATTGGAATTATTACGCCAATATGACGCCTGATGAAATAGACGCCGAATGGGAACGTGAAACATTTGGAATTGCTGATAAAGACAGGGATCGGGTCAATAAAGATGAAGATGATTATGTAAAATTTCTTAACGATTTTTTAACAGGACGTGGCACTTTTGATAAAATGCCGACAAAAAAATCAGTCCCGTCAACTATCGTATCTGCACTGCATACATTTGATTTACCAATAACTGCGACATGGCGTGAAGT
>CAMVAB010000016.1 GCA_947165335.1 uncultured Pseudomonadota bacterium
GCCCTTTTGTCTTTTTAACTTCATCAAGCAAATCATCAACCTGATTTAATGTTGGTCGCACATCGCATATCGGATCAAGCAATCCTGTTGGACGTATAAGTTGTTCACTAACAACGCCATTTGATTGCTCTAATTCCCATTGTGCTGGGGTTGCAGAAACAAATATTGTTTGCGGACGAAGAGAATCCCATTCTTCAAATGTCAATGGTCTGTTATCAACACAAGACGGAAGTCGAAAACCATATTGTGCCAAAGTCTCTTTGCGCGCCCTATCCCCGCGCGACATAGCACCAATTTGCGGAACAGTTACATGACTTTCGTCCAAAAATAATATCGCGTCTTTTGGTAGGTATTCAAACAATGTTGGCGGTGGTTGTCCTGGCATGCGACCAGTTAAATATCTTGAATAATTTTCAATACCATGACAAGTGCCTGTTGATTCCATCATCTCTATATCAAAATTCACACGCTCTCTTAATCGTTGTTCTTCGACATATTTCATATTGTCATGAAAATATTTCAACCGTTCGTCTAAATCTTTTCTTATTTCACCAATTGCTTGTATCACAGATGGCATTGGGGTCGCATAGTGGGTGTTTGGATAAACAACTATTCGATCAAGTTTATGTAATTTCGCACCGGTTAATGTGTCTATTTCCCATATTTCATCTATTTCGTCACCAAAGAAAGACAGTTTCCATGCTCTATCCTGTGAATGAGATGGGAAAACATCCAATGTATCACCACGCGCACGAAATTCACCACGTGAAAACCCGATATCGTTTCGTTTATATTGGATATCTACAAGGGCACGCATAACATCTTTTTCAGATATTTTATCACCGACATTTAAAACAACTTTCATTTCTGAATATTGTTCTGGGGACCCGATACCGTAAATAGATGACACCGAAGAAACAACTATAACATCTTTTTCTTCAAGCATTGCACGTGTCGCGCTGTGACGCATACGGTCTAATTGTTCATTTATAGACGCGTCTTTGTCAATATAAGTATCTGTTGTTGGGACATAAGCCTCTGGTTGATAGTAATCATAAAAAGACACAAAATATTCAACATGGTTATGCGGAAAAAAGGCTTTCATTTCAGTATATAATTGTGCAGCTAATATCTTATTCGGCGCCATTATCATTGCAGGACGGGATAATTCGGCAATTATATTTGCCATTGTAAATGTCTTACCCGATCCAGTTACCCCCAATAAAACCTGAGATTTTTGGCCATCTTTAACGCCTTTTACCAATTCAGAAATAGCCGTTGGTTGGTCCCCCATCGGCTTATAATCTGATTCCAAAGAAAAAACGCTTTTTGTGTTTTTCATAGTATTTTTTTTTATTCACATACCTTAATATAATCTATTATAATGAAAATACAAGAAGAAGAGAGAGATGCAAAAAAAACATAAATCAAGATACAGAATATTTTGGTATATATTGCCAACATTGGCGTTGGTGGCTTTGTCTATTATTGTTATTCCGCCAATGATAAAATTGAATTTTCTTAAACCAAAAATAGAAAACATCATTATGACCCAAACAGGTGTCCCAGTCGCTATAAAAGGAAATATAAACGCAAGTTTGCTTGGCAAGGCTACCATTGTCGCTCATGATTTAAATCTACAAAATGGAACTATATCTGAATGTGAATTTGCTATTCCATTTTTTGATTTATTTAATTTAAAAAACGCACACATATCGGACAAAATTACCGTCAAAGGTGCATCATTAACAATAACAGAATTAACACCATTTGATATCAAAGAACATGTGATTGTCAAAGATTCTTCTGTGCAATTTTTAAATAAAACTTACAAAATTATATCTGCCGATTTATCAAAACAAGAATCTTCCGCGATAGTTCGAACAGATCAACACAAATATGAAATCTCATCAAAACAAAATAACTTTGTAATTAAAAACCACAATAATAATTTAATATTAAAAGGACAATTGTTATCAGATGGAACTGCAACTGGTCATATCAGTATTGTTGCCCAAGATATAAACAGGTGGTTTGAATTTGATACGCCGCGCATAACTGGAACTTTTCCTATCACAGCAAACATCAAATGGAATGGAAGTTATGGTATAGATTTTTATAATATTTCTGCAAATGGTGTTAGTGGAAAAATATCACTTCAAGAAGACGGTTATAAAATTATAGAACTTGCATCAAATAATGCTGATTTTGATATGTCTTTTCTTGTTAAAAATCCTGAAATGTTTAAAAACACATCTCTTAACTTAAGATTTTCTGGAAATTTAAAATTTATGGATAAAAACTTCAAATATCTTGAAATAAAAACTATTGGTTCTGATAAAGAAATAAAAATAGATACAATTATTGCAGATTCTTTGAAAGCCCAAGGTGGAAATATAGACGCCCAAGGTGCACATAATGTTAATGTATCATTACCTGAAAACGGAATCCAAACAACATGCTTATTCAATGGCACCCCGTTAAAATGGTCGTGCGAAAGATTTAATTATGGCGACAGCATATCTGGTGATTTAGAAGTGGATACAAAAGGTTTTATCGCAGATATACAATCAACACAAAAAATAAAAAACATAAAAACAATTGTTAATTCTTCTAAATTTTTAGGTAATAAAGGTATTATAAAATTCGATTTTCCAGATATGTCTGGGACATTAAATATATCAGGAAATGTTTATGATATTGTATATGAACACATAGATAACAAATCTTTGAAAACGGTCGGTATAGATTTACCTTTCTTGCCTGAATTTATGATGAACGAAAATGGTAATTTTATATGGAACGATAATTTAATGCTTTTCATCCCAGATTCACGAACATGGCAACTATCTGTTGAAAAAGATTTCTTTATCCTTCGCGGAGATAATTTTAAAAACTGGTTCAAAAACATGGATTTGCGTTTTGCACCAAATTTACAATATTCGATTTCTGGAAATTATAAAAACGGGAATATTTCTAATTTAACCCTTGAAATTGCCGAACATAAATTCACAGGATCTGCATCTAAAAAATCTGTTACCTTAAAAACAGGTTTATTAAATATTGATTATTTCATAGATCATAAATACAAAGAAAAATCAGAAGAAATGTCTTTCTTTATCCAGGCCCCAATCATGTTGCCTTTTGACATAGATACCAATGTGGCCTTGTCTGCAGATACTCTTATTTACAACAACCAAAGATATAATAATTTTGTGTATTCATTACATAAAAATATACAAAATTTTTCTATCACAGATTCTGATCGTGGTAATTTACTTGCCACAATCAAAAAAGACAATGCAAAATATGATATAAATATACAATTAAATAAATTTGCATTAGATACAAAATTATTGCCTGATAATATGCCATTAAATATTGGCAATACAACAATTACCTCAGAAATAAAATTAAAAACTAACGGAAACATAGCTCACGATATCATAGATAATATGAAAGGTTCTTTTGACGCGTCTTTTGATGGTGGAATATTGTATGGTCTTGGGTTTGATGAATTTTATGCTTCTGCCCCAAACATAAAAACACTAAACGGTGAACAAGAATTAACAAAAGCCTTAAATGGCGGAGAAAGCGAACTAAAAAAACTGCACATTATTGGTACATATAATAATGGCGACATAAAACTAACAGCGCCTTTGACACTTGAATTAAGACACGTTGATGCGTCTGGAACATTTGAAATTACAAATAACCACATGTCCGCAAAACTAAACTTGTTATTACGCGGAACATCAGCTGGCCCAGAACCAATAGACTTAACAATTTACCCAAACAAAAAACGTGATTTTTCTTTGTCAGAAATTATGATGCATTTTGATCCTGAATATATGCGGGCGTTTGTTCAAACACATAATAAATTTTAATAATAAAAAACACCGGCGTTTGCCGGTGTTTTTTAACATTTTTTATTATCCGCGTTTACGAACTTGAATATGAACTTCTCGTAACTGCTGTTCAGTTACTTCACGCGGTGCGCCCAACATCAAATCTTGACCACGTTGATTTGTTGGGAACAAAACAACTTCACGTAAATTAGTTGTTCCAAGAATAATCGAAACTAATCGATCGATTCCAAAAGCACATCCACCGTGTGGCGGGGCACCATATTGGAATGCGGCATACATTCCACCGAATTTTTCTTTTACGACTTCTGGACCATAACCGGCAACAGCAAATGCTTTGATCATTATTTCTGGGTTATAATTACGTAAACCACCACTGCAAATTTCAGCACCATTTAACACCATATCAAATTGGTTTGCTTTGATCTTTAATGGGTCGCCATCCAATTCGCCTTTTGGTAAACTGAATGGGTTATGACCGAAATCTATTGCACCGGTTTCTTCATTTAATTCGTACATCGGGAAATCTTCAATCCAACAGAATTTAAATTCTTTTGGATTAATCAACCCAAGATCTTCACCCAATTTAATACGCAATTTACCAGCGGCCTTTGCTGCACTTTCTTCTTTGTCGCAAACAAAGAACAACGAAGAATTATCCCCGGCAATTTCATGCAATTTTGCAATACGGTTAGCATCTAATTTCTTAGCCACAGGACCTTTGGCTTCATCTGCAAATACAATATATCCTAATCCGCCCAATCCTAATTCTTTGGTTGCATATTCACCAAGTTTATCAAACCAAGAACGTGGTTTATCAGCAGAATTTGGTGCAGGTATTGCACGAACCACCGAACCGTTTTCAACAGCGTTTGCAAATATACCAAAATCAGATCCGCGGAATATTTCACTTACATCATGAATGATGATTGGATTGCGTAAATCTGGTTTGTCACTACCATATTTCAACATTGCTTCATCAAAAGGAATATGTGGAATATCCGGACAAACAATTGCGTCTGGAACAAAAGTTTTTATCAATTCAGGCATTAATTCATCACCAACCGCCTGAATATCCAACATATCCACAAAAGACATTTCTAAATCAAGTTGATAGAATTCCAACAATCTGTCGGCACGCAAATCTTCATCTCGAAAACAAGGTGCAATTTGGAAATATCTATCGAATCCAGAAATTTGTATCAACTGTTTAAATTGCTGTGGTGCCTGGGGCAGCGCATAAAACATGCCATGATGATTACGGCTTGGCACGATATAATCGCGCGCACCTTCGGGACTTGACACAGTTAAAATAGGTGTTTGGAATTCTGAAAATCCCATATCCCACATTTTATCGCGTAAAAATTTCATAACACGATTACGAGTTAAAATATTGTTATGTAAACTTTCACGACGCAAATCGATATAACGATATTTCAAACGTAAATCTTCTGCGACAGTATCGTCATCACCAAACACTTGGAAAGGCAACACATCAGCGTTTGTTAAAACTTCCCAATTTTGCGATTGAATTTCAATATGACCAGTTGGAATTTTATCATTTATTTGCGACGCATCACGCGCAACAACAGTTCCTGTAATTTTAATAACAGATTCAGGACGAACTTTTTCAAGATTTTCATCCCCACCATCAAACACACACTGTGTTATTCCATAATTATCACGTAAATCAACGAACAATAAAGATCCATGATCGCGTTTACGATGAACCCAACCGGACAAAGTGACAACTTCACCAACATTTTTTTCAGTCAATTCACCACAGGTATGCGTTCTGTATTTTGATTTCAAAGAAAGCATTCTTACACCTTTTATTTTGTTTCGGCGCCATAAAAATATTGATTAAGGCACCAATTCAAATCTTAAAACACAGGGGCGCTAAGATTTTTTCGCGCGGTGCCACCCTGCTTTTTTAACTTAAGCTTGTTTTTATAAATACTCCGCGGTTGTCAGTCGCATCATCATATTTAGTAAAAACTGGTGCCCTAAACAAGAATCGGACTTGTGACTCGTCCTTACCAAGGACGTGTTTTACCACTAGACTATTAGGGCAATCGCCAGTAATTATACCCGAGCAAGCTCAAAAATCAACATAAAAACCATTTATTTTATTTTGCGCAAAAGCGGTGTTCGAACACCAATAAATAAATCTTTTGAGATATTCGGAATAAGTTTAGCGTTAAAATCCCTATACGTCTTGTCTTGTGCCGCATACAAAGATTTTATAATATAATTATTTGCATCCACGATTTATTTCTCTTATGCAACGCGCCAAACCATCTTTCCAGTCATCTGGTGTAGTTATTCCAAAAGTATCTATTATTTTTGTCTTGTCTAAAACGCTATATAAAGGACGTGGTGCAGCGGTTTTATATTGAGAAGATGGAATTGGGTTAACCTTGCATTGCAAGCCTGATTTTTTCATTATTTCACACGCAAAATCATACCACGAACATTGTCCCATATTTGTAAAATGATATACTCCTGATTTTTTTTCATCTATTTGTGGAATAATTTCAACTATTGCTTGTGCTAAATCCGCTGCATATGTAGGCGTTCCAAATTGATCGTTTACAACATTTATTTCTGATTTTTCGGCCCCCAATTTTTGCATTGTTTTAACAAAATTCTTACCGTATGGAGAATAAAGCCAGGCTGTTCTTATTATCACATGTTCATGCGCAAATCTTGAAACAGCTCTTTCTCCAAGTAATTTCGTATAACCATATATAGACAAAGGAAAAGGTTTGTCTGTTGTCTTATAAGGTCTCTTTGCCGAACCATCAAAAACATAATCTGTCGAAATTTGAATCATTTTACGACCCGTCTTGGCCAGGTTTTCCGGACCAATAGCATTTATCTTTACGGCGTCTATAATATTATCTTCTGCCGCATCAACAGCCGTATAGGCCGCACAGTTAATAATAGTATTTATATTATGTCTTTTAACAAAGCGGCTAACAGCATTTTTATTTGTTATATCTAATTCTTTGGCATCTGTTAAAATTGCATTTGGTAACAAACCAGATAATTCTGTACCCAACTGTCCGTTCGCACCAGTTATCAAAATATTCATTATTTACCTTTTTTTGTATATTTGATGTTGATGGTAATATAAAAAAAACCAAAATCAACAAGATAAAATTAACCGTTGCAAAAGCAAAAAAGTCTGTTATAATGCGCAGTACTGGCGGCGTAGCTCAGTGGTAGAGCAGAGGAATCATAATCCTTTGGTCAGGGGTCCGAATCCCTTCGCCGCTACCAAAAATTAAATCGGGCTTGTCCCGATTTTGTTTTTGGTATAGTCGCGAAAGATGAGGACCCCAGGTCCGACAAGCAGTAGATTTTGGAAGGGAAGCGTACCAAAATCGTTACGATTGCCGCGTAGCCGGCACAAAGTGCCGAGCGAGCGAATCCCGAGCCGCATTAAATAAAAATGGAAACAAGTGCAAGGGAGTGAAGCGCAAGCGAAACAATCCCTTCGCCGCTACCAAAATAATAAACGACCCTTGTGGGTCGTTTTTTTTATTTCTGTTTAAACAAAGCTCGTATATACTTTTTAAAACCAACCCCAGATTTTTCATCCTGTTGTTTATTATATCTTTTTATAAACGCTTCCTGGATTTGTCCAAGTGGTGAATCTGGTCCCATCATAGTTTTCAAATCTTCAAAATATTCATAACTATTTGAAACACGGTCTTGATCAAAAACCACAAGTCCATATTTTGTTTTGACTACATTTGATGGATAAAGACCTATGATTTTATCTTTTTTGTTATTTAATAAAGAAAAAGAACCATCGCCTTCGGAAATAACACGATTGTTCTTATCCGCTATGGCAACTTTAATTTTACCAAGCAACATTTTATCAAAATCACTTTTTTTATTGACCATAAAAAAACTCCTATATTGTCCACTTATTATATCATAAAAGTAAAGACAAAGAAATATTTTTATGTTTTTTAACCAATTTGTTTTACTGCGTTTTTTATGATATAATACTGCTTATGAGAAAAATATATCCGATATTATCTTTTTTGATTCTGCCATCACTTGCTATGGCCGATTCTTGCCTATTACCTGAAAAAAATCCTTTTATGGGCACATATCAAAATCAATTTGCTTTTGGTATCGGCCAGGGTTTTGATACGGGTATCTTATTACCACCACCAACCCGCCCTGTTCCATTTTACATTGGAACAATTCAATATTCACAACCAACAACTTTCTTTAGAATACCTGCAAGACGTTCATTGAATCTTTCTATGACTGTCGGACTTCATGAAAAATACGGTTGGAAATGGCAAGATTACAGTATACCTATTGCATATGTAACAGAAGATATCGCATTGTTTCGTTATAAAGCTTTATATGCTGGCCTTGGCGCTGGTGCCGGATTACAAGCCCAGGAAAACAAAAGAATAGGATCTAAACTTGTTTTTCAATTTAAAGTTACATTTGGATACAATTTCAACTATAGATGGGCTGCCGAATTTTTTATCCAACATTTTTCAAACGCAAATACTGCTGACGAAAATAATTCATATGCTTTTTATGGGCTTGGGTTTACTTATAATTATTAACCGCTACCAATTTATTGGTGTATCGCCATTGGCAATCAAATATTCATTAGCACGTGAAAAATGATGGTTTCCAAAAAAACCCCGATACGCAGATAATGGGGACGGATGCGCACTTTTAAGAACAAGATTTTCCTTTTCATTAACAATTTCTGCTTTCTTTTGTGCAAAAGATCCCCAAAGCATATAAACAACATGTTTTTTGTTTTCTGCGACAGTGCGTATAACTGCATCAGTAAATATTTCCCAACCTTTGCCGCTATGTGATGCAGCAATATGCGCCTGGACAGTTAATGTTGAATTAAGCAATAACACACCCTGTTTTGCCCATGATGTTAAATCGCCATTTGTTATACTTTTATGTCCCAAATCAGATTCAATTTCTTTATATATATTTATCAACGATGGTGGTAAATTGACACCAGATTCTACTGAAAAACAAAGGCCATGCGCCTGGTTTGGTTCATGATATGGATCTTGGCCAATAATGACAACTTTGACTTCGTTTAACGGACACAGATTGAATGCATTAAAAATGTTTTTGGGTTCGGGGTAAATAGTTTTTCCAGACAAATATTCAGTGCGTACAAAATCAGTAAGTTTTTTGAAATATTCCTTTTCAAATTCACCACTTAAAACATCTTTCCAAGATTGTTCAATTTTAACATCCATTTATTAAACCTCTATCAAATGATTTTGCATACTTTTCCAAAGCACGACATCTATATACCCTATTGGCAAATTTGTTTCATTATGCAAATGGTCAAACATATCATCACATGCTTTTTTTATTTCAGGATCTAAATTACCATTATCTATTTTTTGATATAACGCACTATTTCCGCCATATAGAACCCCAAGACGTTGAATCCAAATATCATATTTAACAACATTTTCACCAAGATTTCGCGCTAAATGATTAGCTGTTATTTTTCCAATATGTGGTAATTTTTGCAGATAATTTAATTTATCATCTAACGAAGAACACTTATAAAACCCATTACAAAAATCTTCTTTGTTTTGCCATATTTTACAAATAGCATTTATTTTGTTTTTGTTATTAAATATATGTAATAAATCGTCAACAGTCGGGTTTTCAGGCATTCTTTCCATTATAATTTTATGAATTCGTTTTGCTGTTTTTTGTGAAAAACCACCTGCTAAAATTACATACGAAACACTGCTCGCAAATTCAGACGGTGTTAAACGTGGTGGGTTTGATAATATTTCTTTGATTTCATCGAAAGATTTATCATCACTATCTAAACCACATGCGCGCAAATCGGCATCTAATTTTTCAAACCAAGATTTAGAAAATATTTTATTCATTATTTTTCTTGAAATTTGTCATTGCTGTATAAATTACATTGTTATCGAGTGATTTATCAGATGCTATTATGCGTTGTTTAATTTGTTCTTTTGCTTTATTTAACGCTTTGATATCAAAATATTTTTTTAATTCGTTGTATCTTGCTATTTTTGTTGGGTTATGGTGATTATTCAAAACTTCATATTCAAGTTGCGCATATTCTTCCCAAAGCGGATCTGATTTTTGTTTTCTTTCGCCATTTGAAAAGATAATCTCGCTAAATTCGTTTATTTTATAATCGTCCATAACCCACCTTTGTTAAATTACACATCTAAATTGGCATTCAATGCGTTTTCTACGATAAAATCACGACGCGGTTCAACCACATCACCCATCAACATAGAAATAACTTCATCTGCTTGGGACGCATCTGTGATTTTAACTTGGAACAGCGAGCGATGATTTGGATCCATTGTCGTTTCCCATAATTGTTCTGCGTTCATTTCACCCAAACCTTTGTAACGTTGAATCTTTAAACCATTTTTCGCATATTCAAAAGCTGTATTCAACAAAGCAAACGCACCCCAAATCTTTTGAGATTTTGTTTTAACTCGCAAAGTCGTTGGTTTAGAAAAGATTTCTATCAATTCATCTTTGCCTGCCATTCTTTGCCATGCGCGAATTTCAGGTGAATTTATTTTTTCACGCGATAAAACATGAGTTTCTGTGACACTGCGCAATGTTCTTGATATTTTGATACCATCAATATCAGAAGTAATTTTCCATCCGCGTTCGAATTCTAATTCTTCATTGTCTAACATGTTTTCAGCAGCAGCAAAATTAGCGGCACTTTCTTCTTCGAAAACTTTATTTAAAGCCAACGCTTCAACAAAACGCAAAGGCATAATATGGTTCAATGCTTGTAAATTAGATTTCATATCATCAACCAATTCCAACAAACGTTTGAAATCTGCACCAGCCAATTGTTGACCATCACTTGTTTCAATCATTCCATCTGTTGCCAATTGATCCAGTAAATAATCATCCATTTCACGTTCGTTTTGGATATAAATTTGTTGTTTACCGCGTGTTACGCCATAAAGAGGTGGTTTTGCAACATAGATATAACCGCGTTCAATTGCTTCTGGCATATGACGATAAAAGAAAGTCATAAGCAGTGTTTGAATATGTTGACCGTCAACGTCCGCATCAGTCATGATAATAACTTTGTGATAACGGAATTTTTCGATATCAAAATCATCTTTACCAATACCGGCACCCAATGTTGTAATCAAAGCACCGATAGTATCCGATCCCAACATTTTATCAAAACGCACGCGTTCAACATTCAAAATCTTTCCACGCAGTGGTAATATTGCCTGGGTCTTTCTGTCGCGCCCTTGCTTTGCAGTACCACCAGCAGAATCACCTTCAACAATAAACAATTCGCATTTTGCAGGATCTTTTTCAGAACAGTTAGCCAATTTTCCCGGCAAACTACCCAATTCTGGTCCTGTCTTTTTACGCGATAATTCGCGTGCCTTACGCGCTGCTTCACGCGCTGTTGCCGCTTCGATAATCTTGTCGATTATCATTTTTGCGATAACAGGATTTTCTTCTAAATATTCATACAACAAATCGTTCACAGTGTTTTCAACTAATGGTCGAACTTCACTTGAAACCAATTTATCTTTTGTCTGAGAACCAAATTTAGGATCAGGTATTTTAACACTAATAATACTTGTTAAACCTTCGCGGAAATCTTCACCGGACAAATTGACATCCTTTTTAGTGTTTTGTTCAGCGATATATTTATTTAATGCACGCGTTAAACCAGCACGGAAACCGGCCAAATGTGTTCCACCGTCCCTGTTTGGAATATTGTTAGTAAAACAAAGTGATGTTTCAGTATATGCAGTTGTCCATTGTAAAACAATTTCAATGTATGAATCATCAATTGTTTTAATCATTTGAATAGGTTCTGCATTTAATAATTCTTTTGATTTATCAAGATATGTTGCAAAACCTTTTAATCCATCAGCAGAATGGAAACTGCGTTCTACTTTTTCACTTCCGCGCAAATCTTCCAAAATAATACGAACATTTGCGTTCAAATATGATTGTTCACGAAGCCATACTTCCAATGTGTTAAAATCAAACTTTGTTCCAGTAAATGTATCAGCCGAAGGTAAAAATGTCACTTCTGTACCATGTTCGTGCCCACTTTCGTTTTTAACAATTGTTAAATCGCTTGTTGGAATACCATCTTTGAAAGTCATGCGCGCTTCTTGGTCACCACGCCATACACGCACTTCGAGCCATGTAGACAATGCATTAACCACAGAAACACCCACACCATGTAAACCACCAGATACTTTATATGCGCCATTGCCTTCGTTATCAAATTTACCACCGGCATGTAATTCGCACATAATAAGTTCCAACGCACTGCGCCCTGTTTCGTGATTGATATCGAATGGCATACCACGACCATTATCGCGTATTGTTGTAGAACCGTCGGCATTCAAAGACACATACACAGTATCTGCATAACCCGCCATTGCTTCGTCAATAGAATTATTGACAACTTCATAAATCATATGGTGTAAACCGTCCCCGCCTTCCCCGACATCACCAATATACATACCAGGTCTTTTTTTAACCGCTTCAAGACCTTTTAAAACCTTGATTGAATCACCTGTATATTCATTATTCACAGCCATTTAAAATCCTTTCTTTTTTGCTATGTAAAACATAGCAATTTATGATATAATTATCAAGAGAAAACGAACAAAAAAAGGCAAAAAAATGAAGTCTGTACACCACGATTTTTTGACAAAAAAAGATGGGGAAAAATTGGTTTCAATAACCACCAAAACCGCATATACCAAAGATGATTTTTTAACCCCGAGCAAAGTTGCTAAGAAACTTGGTATTTCAACAGAAACCGTAAAAACAATAATGAAGAATCTCATATTTAAACGCGCTGCTTTTTCTTTGAACAGCAGGAAAGCTCAAATAGTTGTCAAAATGGGCAAGAATGATTCTATGTATGTTCACCCATTGGGATTTGAAGCGTTTAAAAAACATCTGGATACACAAAAGGATTAAAACATGAAATTTAAATTAATGTATTATGGCGATATTTTAACAAACCCAAAAAAACGCGCCCAACATATTGCTGATATTCGTATGCAATTCCATCCGCAATTAAAGAAATTGGTCACATTCCAACCATGGAACAATTTAACTAAATTTATGATGCCAGATGCCACAAAAAGCCCGATTATAACGCGTCATATTGGTGGTATAGATTGGAACCCGATTATCACACCAAACCTAAAAATGATTGCAGAATTAGATATATTGTTAATGCATCCTGAAATCGTAGGTGTTCCACATTCTGATATAGATAATCGTGTTAAAACTATTTTGGATGGTCTGCGTTGCCCACAAAACGAACATGAAATCGGTCAAAACACCCCAAGGGACGCCGGGCCAATTTATACCCTTTTGGACGACGACCATCTTGTCACAAGATTGACGGTTAATACATCGCATTTATTGTCGCCTGATATATTTCCATGTAATGTTGAAAAAACACCAGATGCAGTATTTATGTTAATTGACGTAAATGTCCGTGTTACAGAGGGAACACTCGAAAACTTACCATTTATCGTATAAAAATAAAAACAATAAAAAACACCGGTAAACGCCGGTGTTTTTTACATAAATACTGCTGTGATTTGTTCTTGCATTTGGAATGTCCCAAGAACGACC
>CAMVAB010000017.1 GCA_947165335.1 uncultured Pseudomonadota bacterium
GTGATACCTTCGTTTTGAATTGAACGACCACTTGGTGTGTAATAACGCGCGATTGTTATATGTATTGCAGAACCATCACCCAAAGGTTTTTGTTGTTGAACCGAACCTTTGCCAAAACTTTGTGATCCCATAACTATTGCACGACCATTATCCTGCAATGCCCCGGCAACAATTTCTGACGCAGATGCAGAACCATGATTTATCAAAACAACAATTGGTTTACCATTTACTAAATCACCTGGTTTTGCGAACATTCTTTCAATATCTGATTTTTCTTTGCCACGCGTTGAAACAATTTCACCGCCATCCAAAAACGCGTCTGACATTTCCACCGCAGCCGTCAAATATCCCCCCGGGTTATTACGCAAATCAAGAACATAACCTGCGACTTTTTTCTTTTCCAAATCTTTCAGCGCATCTTTTAATTCTTTCGTTGTTGTTGCACCAAAATCAGAAATACGCAAATAACCAATCTTTGGTAATTTGTCATCGTCGTTTGCAGCAGCATCCAATTTTTCAGCAAACTTTACAGATTTCACTTTGATGATTGCGCGCTTCAAAGTCATAACCTTTGGTTCATTACCATCATGAACAATTGTTAATTTAACAGTTGTACCTGGTTTACCCTTCATTTTTTTAACAGCCTGGTTTAATGACATATCAAAAACTTGTTCACCATCAATATGTGTAATGTAATCGCCCGCTTCTATTCCAGCTTTGGCCGCAGGGGTGTCATCGATTGGGGAAATAACACGAATTGCGCCCTTGTCGCTTGTAATTTGAATACCAAGCCCCCCAAATTCACCATGTGATTTATCGTTAAATTCTTTGAAATCTTCAACAGACAAATAAGAAGAATGAGGATCCAGCGCAGCCAACATACCGTTCATCGCCCCTTCTAACATTTTACGTTCATCGGCTTCTTCGACAAATTTATCACGTGCAATTTCAAACACAGATGCCAATTTTTTCAATTCGGTATAAATCTGTTCGTCTGTTAAATGGACAACAGGTTCTTCTTTTTTCGCCTTTTGTGCAGCATCTGCCATCACTGGAATTATTAACAAAACCAATAACAAAAACTTTTTTAACATATATTTCCCTTTTCTTCTTTTATCTGATGTAAAGCATAATAAAAAAACAATTTTTCTGCAACACGATTTTACATGATTTTCAGATAAAAATAAAAAGGCAAAATCGATGATTTACAATTCTTTGTCATTTTGATAAAATGCATAGTATGTATAGCAGAAAATTCGTTTTTTCGTTGTTGGTTTTGACCGCCAGTGCATCATCCGCGTTCGCTGCGAACGATGAATTGGCAAAAATTCAAAAACAAATAAAACAAACTGAAATTCAGCACAAAAAAATAGAAGAACAATTACAAACTTCATTAAAAGATGTTGAAAAAACAAAAAAGCAATTAGTAAAAACCGCTGATCGTGTCAGCAGCTTAGAAGAACAACGCAGTTCAATGGCAAAACGTATCGCTGAACTTGATAAACAACGCGATAAAATAAATGCTGAATTAACACAAAACCGTAATAGTATCATGGATGCCACATCCAGTATATTATTTATGGCATCTAATCCTAATTTTGATGCAACGACTATGCATGATTATGTTTTAACTTCTGTGATGTTATCTTCGGCGGCTGAACAATTTGATGAAAAGATAATGGACGCGACAAAAAAATTGGAAGAATTAGATACAATCCACGACAAACGCATGGTTGAAAAAGAAAAACTGGATCGCAGCGCGAAAAAATACACAAATGAAAAAAATGAACTGGATAAACTTTTGAAAACACGTTCCGCACAAAATGAAAAATTAAAAAATGAACAAATAGCAATCCAGGATAAATTGAAACAATTATCTGCACGCGCTAAAAATATTTCTGAATTGTCTGCCGGGGTCGGATCATCTGAAATGTCGGGTGATGCAAAATTTTCAAGTCGTAAATTGAACACACCTGTACGGGGAAAATTGGTTGTAAGATACGGCGAAAAAACAGCATTGGGATTAAAATCAGACGGATGGCGTATTCGTGCACGTGGGGACGCATTAGTTATGGCGCCTGCAGATGGTGTTGTAAAATTTGCTGACAGTTTCCGCGGATTTGGCAAAGTAATTATTATGTCGCACAAAAACGGATACAATACAGTTATGACGAATATGGGTTCTATCGATGCTTTGGTTGGCCAGGAAGTTTTAGCCGGCGAACCAATTGGACGCATGAATCCGAATAAACCAGAAATGTACCTGGAAGTGCGTCGTGGCAAAAACCTTGTAGACCCTGCCCGTTTATTCAATGAACCGTAAAAAATACCATTAAATATTTTTAAAATTCAAATCTTAACCCAACCATAAAATTGGTATAAATCATATTATCAGCACTGAACCAATCACGATGTTGTGAACCGTCACTGTTCACCAATTGCCATTTAATAGTCGGAATATACATAACACGCGCACTGAAATCAAGAAACGTATATTCGCTTATCCCATATGACGCTCCAAGTGTCCCGATAACCGCTATATTTGTAGATGTTGGATATTTTGATTTATCCGATGGCGGTTCAAATTGAATCACACCATTTTCCAATGTACCATAATTTTGTAAATCGGATTCGGTAGATAAATCGCCATAAATATCTGTTAATTTCAAAGTTGTTCGTGAACTGGCGTAACCAAGTCCAAAACCAATGTATGGAATAACTTCATTTATTGGTTTTGTATTTCCTTCAAAGAAATCATAATAAACGACCGCAGATATTATATCTGTTGAAATTGTTGCGTTTGCACCACCACTCGTTACATGAACAGTTTTATCACCAATTTCACCACCGCTGACTTTTAAACTGCCTTCGAACAAAGGAATTTGGTTGTAATTTGTTTCAGATATATAATCATAATCTGCCTGTAATCTCCATTGCGGATAATATGGTAAAGTTAAACCAATACTCGCACCCGCAGCAAAAGCTGTTTTTGAAAAATCTTTTTTTGCAGATACAGTCGCTATATCACCCTGACCAGCATACGAATATCCAGCAGGACTACCCGCAGCCTGCCATGCAAGTTGTGATACAACTTCACCAGTATAATCATTTATATAATAATAACCGTATAAACTGCCGATATCGTTTTTGATTTTAGCATTTGCCAACGAAACACCGCCACGACCTCCAATTACAAAACGCATACCGTTATCAGAATAATATCCATCGTTTACATAATAACCATTGTATTGCCATCCCGCAAATGCAGGCATCGCACACATAAACAATAACATAGAAAAGACAGAATATCTGAATCTCATTATGGTTTTTATTATATCACAAAAACAAGATTAAAAAAAGAACAAAGCAATAAAAAAATGCCCGTATGGGCATTTTTTATTTAACAATAGAATCAACTTCGACTTCTGTTATGTTGCCTTTTTTGTCTATGTGTCCATAAACAGTTACAACATCATCAACACGAACAGTGTTTCCATTCCAATCTTCTTCATCTATTTGCAACATTATATTTCCCGAAGAATCTTCAAACAAAAATATTTCATCGCCCATATTTTTTGTGATACGACCCAACAATACAACAGGCGTGTTATCAGGCATATCAACTATTTCTGATACGGACCAATATACTGGTGCATTTTGATGGATAACATTTTGCATATTTTTTGCTGCCATGGCACCACATATTGGCATTATCGCACACAAAGCTAACATTGATATCTTTTTCATGATTTTTCTCCATTTGTTATTTTGTTTTCCATGCAACAATTATATCAAATGGACACATAAAAATATCTAGGAATGATTTAATAAAAACCGCCCATTCGGGCGGTTTATTTACATCTTTACATCTTCACACACTGGCTGACCAGCCGACACATTACAATCGCTTTCTGATTTGAAATATTTCGTTATGTTCTTGCAAGAAGTTGTTGTTGTTGTCGTGCAGATATGACAAGTTCTTGTAGATCTGTCGAATGTGGCACGACTTTCCATATACATACCAGAATTTTTAGATGTTCTGTCACGATATGTGAATGTTTCGCCACCTTGTGTTATACTGCCGTAACCGCCCTTTAACAAAGCATTTGTAGACAAACCAGACCCAACATCATAACTGATAGAATATGGTGCTGTTAAAGTGTCTTGTGTAGAAATAGTACTTAAACTATAATCTCTTGTTCCCATTTCTCCCATCTTTTGACACATATATTGTGCAACATCAGCGGAAGCGTCTTTCGTTGCCTCAGAAATGGCTTCATTTAACTTTTTATTGTAATTATCCTGGGCTTTGCGCAATGCAGACATTGCGATAGCAACACGATATTGATTCAACAAATTTGGAAAACGTGCTGTTGTTGTGTTGTCTTTGCTGCTGCCTTTTCCGTTGATTTGAGATAAATCACGACCATTTATACAATATTGAATTTGTTGGTCTGATTCTATCAAAGATATCGTTCTATTGATGGTGCCCGCGATATTATTCAATTCATCTTTTATAGAAGAAATTATTGCTTCTGCTTGTTTAGAATCCATACCAGATGGGACACCTTTGCTATTTACATTGTTAATGTAATCATCAACACTTATTTCACCTGGTTTCAAATTTTTCCCTGTGGCGTCACCCATTTTAATAGAACCAAATGATATCATACCGGTTACACGATATGTTGTTCCATCTTTTTGAGATCTGATAGAATTTGTTCCAATAAATTCATCAGCAGCGAAAGCATTACAATCTGTTGTAGATCCGCACAATTCGAGCATTTTCTTTTCTACCAGATTTTGACAGTTTTCAAGTGCTTTGTTATCGATATTCAAATACAATCCCATCAACATAGAATCCAAATCTTTCATTTTGAAATTCGGATTGGCCTGTTTACATACGACCAATTTGTCGATTGGGCAAATACTATGTATATAATCGAAATCCATACCAATACAATTTGAAAAATCGGCGCCGCATCTGTCTTCTGATGTAAAACATTCTTTGACTTCTGCTGTACATGCATCGACACGCATAGCAGCCAATTTAGATACAACATAATCCCAAATTTGTGGTTCCATACGTTCGCATGGATCTATTTGGATCTTGCAGAAAGAACGCGCCATATCAGGACGAGCCAAACATGCGTCCATTGTTGCTTCGCCTTTGCCTGCGATATCATCCCTACATGCTTTTTGGATACATGCGGAAATGTCACCAAGACATGATTGACGTTTTTGAGATTCAATATTAGATTCTGCTAAACGAATTGTTGGCGCCGCTTCACGCAGAAAATCGTTCCAAACATAATCACGCGCAGCAACACATTTATCCAAAACTTTTTCACAAATGAAACGTTTTGATTCTAATATTTCCATAGTGGAAGCAGTAATATCATAAGTGTTTATAGTTTTAACCTTTGTTCCTGCGACACTCGTTGCTGCGTTGTTTTGCATATTTTCAGATGCTATTGTAAATACGCATTTACCCCAATCAGAACCACATGCGTCATTGCTCATCATGCATTTCTTATATTCAACCATACATGTTCCACGATCATATTGGTTGGCTTCATCAAAACTATTTTTCAAAGCCCCACGAACAGCCGCTTTTGCTTGTGCTAATGCTGCATCTGCTTCCTGTTTCTTTTGAGCAATACTGTTTGCCAAACCTTTACAATCAGAAACAATTTGACGCGAATACATTTGTGTTAACAAAGTCATATCTTTTGAACAAGAATCTGGCATTTGTTGTACACACAAATCATGTGCAGAATTATATAATTGTCTGCCGTTTAAATTTGATAAATCATTATCGTCCCAAATATCTTCTTCATCTTCTTCAAAATCATAGATAGAAGAAAATTTAATTTGATTTGATTTCTTTTCTTCGCCGGCCTTTACAACAGAACCATCATCATTATAAATTCTTTCACCACCATTAAATATAATGTCAGCACGTGCACCTGCTTGAATTTTTTCGACTTCTTCTGTGCTGATGCGTTCTGCTTCGGCTAATGTTTTTTTGATTTCTTCTAATTGTGCTTCGTATACTGCTGCATCATCGCTGCATACACATGTTCCACCATTTTCATTATCAGCGATACAAAACTGATCCATACAGCCGTAATATTTTTCATAGCATTCTTGATCGTAAACACCGTTGGCTTCAATTTTTGTACGAACTTTGGTTCCCACCTGTAACGCAGACTGTTTTTTAGTTTTAGTGGCAGCAAAACCGTCTATCGGTAAAGCACATACCGATACTAAACTAATTAACAAACCAATATTTAATATTTTTTTCATCTCTCTTCTCCAACACGTTTACATGTTTATATCTTCGCAAGATTCGATTTCTTGACAGAATTCTTCTTTGCCACCTGACATGTAGCCCAAAACACCTGCACCAGCAGCACCAATAATACCACCGATAGCTGTTCCCCATCCGGCGTTTATCATCGTACCCGTTGATGCACCGGCAGACAAACCACCCGCAGCAGCCTTCAACGCAGCAGATGCTTTTGATTCGCCGCCTGTTTCACAAACTTGTTGCATACGACAAACATGGCAATTCCGCAAATCTGGTTCAAAAGAAACACTTTTTATATAACTGTAATTAGTTTTCGAATCTTTTGGTGATTCTTTTTTATAAGTTGTCAAACAAACTTTTTTTGCTTCTTCAACATCTTGTTGACGAGTTAATTCAGCAATCTTTAAATCCAAAGCACGTAAATTACGATTTTCTGCGGACATCTTTGCCAGCAATTTAGCCGTATTAAACACACTGTCTCCTAAAGAATTCTTACCCTTGACCTTCTTTGTTGCATCTGCCTGAGAATCAATACATGCGGAAACAGTTTTGTCATTTTCAAATTGTTTAAAGAATTCATCAACAGCCGATGCTGAATTTGATACGACCTTTTTACGCAATTCTGCAAAACCTTCTTCTGTAGATGGCAAAGCTTTCAAATCTTCCACCGTTGTGTCATTTGGTAAACAAGCCATATCTGTGCCACAAACTTTGCTTAATTGGTCGCTGAAATAGTTTATACAACCCTGCATCATTTGATAATCCATTTGCAAAATTGCAGATTGAACAATTATGTTATATTGCGTTGCACCTTTGCATGATGGGAACATGCTTTGTGGACACAATGCTGCAATTTCGTATGGTTTTTTACCAATACATTCTGGCTTAGTATAATCAAGACCGCACTTATCCTGTAAACATTTATCTATATCATTTTCACAGAACTTTGTTCGCAAATAAGCTAACTTATCATTTATTACTGTTTGAATACCTGGTATTTTTTCTTCACATTCAGTTATAATCGGACAAACACCCGCAGCAACATTTACATCTGTTAGACATGCTGTATTTGTAGATGTTGAACAACCTTGCTCTAAACAGTCCTGAATCTTTGCTAAACAATTAGCACGTTCATATTTATCAGCATATTGTGTTGCTTCTTCTAAAACGCTTTTTGATTCTTCTTTCCAATCTTTGACAACATAGTCACGAACCGCCATACATTGATCCAATATATTTTCACATGCGTTTGAACGACGTTGTAATAGACCCGCATCCAGACAGTTTTCAAAATTAGAACCACAACCGCCTTTGTCAGCGATACAAGAACGATACGCCAACAAACATTCGCCGCGATTATATTTATTTGTTGTGTCGATCATTTCAAGACGCGCTTTGCGCACAGCAGATTCAGCAATACGTTTATTTGATTCCGCATTTGCTTTTTGGTCTGCAAGGTACGCATCGTAATTTTTACAATCTTGAGTTATCATACGAGAATAAAGCATTGATTCCATCTCTGATTTATCACCGCATGCTTTCAATTCTTTTTCACAATACTTTACGGCCATATCATATAATTCAGAACCAATTGTGACATCTTCGGCAACATCACCGTCTTCTTCTTCTTCTTCGTCTGCTAACCAGGCCAAGAAATTAGCCGTCGAAACTTTTGTATTTGTTGTATTTTCTGCAAAAATCAGTTTTGCTTTGGCACCAAGTTTTTCACGTTCTACGCCTTCGGTATATAATTTGTCTGCTTCTGCTTGAATATCAAGAACCGCCTTAATTTTGCTTTTTGCATATTCAATATTATCAGAACACGCACAACGTTCGCCCTGGCTTTCATCAAGCAAACAGAAATTATCCATACATTCACGATATGCATCACGACAATCCGCAGATCCTTCACCAGAATCTGTAGAAACAGTGGTATTTTTTTCACCCGCAGCAACAACAGACACACCGGCTATGCTAGGCGCACGGGCCGCCGCATAAGTTTCACGAGATACCCCCACACGCGCACCAGCATCGCCACGCGTTGCACCAAAAGTAACACTTGGTACCAATAACAATAATGGTAAAATATTTATGATTTTCATGTGACACATTCCTACATTATTATGTACTATTTTATCAAAAAATATTATATCTTGCAAGCAGTAAAAACTTCTTGATTTTTATATTTATGACGCATATTATTTAGTAGAAAAAAATGAGGTTTATTTATGGCAAAAGATGATGTTATTGTGTTTTCTGGTACCGTAGAAGAAAGATTACCAAACACTATGTTCCGTGTTCGTCTTGAAAACGGTCATATGATATTGGCAACAGTATGCGGAAAAATGCGCAAAGCACGTATTTGGGTTAATGTCGGTGAAAAAGTTCACGTTGAAATGACCCCTTATGATTTAGACAAAGGCAGAATAACATTTGTCGAAAGAAGTCATTCTGGCCCCGAAGGTGCGCCAAATCATTAATAAAAAACAAAATCCACAACAATGTGGATTTTTTATTTTTTTCATCAAAATACCCTTGATAAAAATATCTTATTTTTGCTATTATCTTTTATAAGTATAGGAATGAGAAAGGTTTTAGTCGCTTTTTTGGGTCTGTGTTTGTGTATCAACACCGTTAGTGTTGGTGCTGCTGTGCGCACACAAAACACAGCAAACACACGGCAAGCATCTAATGCAAAAACCAGAATGGCGAACACAATCACACGTTCTGTTGTATCTCGCACATCAACCAATAATCAAAGACAAGCATCTAATACACGCAATGCTTCTTCAAAAATCGTAACCGGACGAAGTGCAACTACTACAACCGCACGTTCCGTTGGCACAACACAACCATCCCGAATGGCACGTGCCACAACTGTTGTAAAAACACGAACATTCAGTTCAAATTATAATACTTGTCGTGATGCCTATTTCACATGTATGGACCAGTTTTGTGCAACTCAAAACGATACATACAGAAGATGTGTGTGTTCTTCTAAGTTATCAGACATCCAAAAACAAGAAAAATTGCTTTCTCAAACATCTGAATCTTTGCAAGATTTTGAAAGTTTCAACATAGATATGATTTCTAAAACTTCCAATGAAGTTAAAGCGATGCTTTCTGCAGCCGAAGGCGAAAACGCGATAAAAAAGGACACATCGGCAAGTTCCGAAACGTTACAAAACATTACAAATGTTCTTAATAATTCAAAAAAGAAATCTTTATCAACCCAGGGAACATTAGACATCGGCGGTGATATAAAAGCTATTTGGAACACAACAAATTTAATCGGGGGTTCTGATATTGCTAATTTAACCGGTGAATCTTTGTTTAATGCTGTGCACGCTCAGTGTAAAGATATAGTTTCAAGTTCTTGCGAAGGTTCAGATTTCAAAATGGTTTCATCTGCATACGGCATGTACATAGAAAACGATTGTGCACTGCTTGAAACAAATTTGAAAAATAAAACAACCAACGCAAATGCTTCTATACGACAAACGCGTCACAAAATGCAAGATGCCAGACTTGAAAATTACGACGCACATAATTCAGCATCCATAAACGATTGCATTGCAAATGTTCGCAAAGATGTTTTAGCGGACACTGCATGTGGTGATAATTATGTTCATTGTCTTGATTTTTCCGGTAAATATTTAAATATGACAACCGGCGAACCAATATATTCTGTTGATTTTTACCAAATTGAAAATCAAATCTCGTTGTCTGGGGATGTTTTGAAAAACAATAAAAACTCTTCGTTTATATCAATGTTGAATAAAAAGCGTACTTTTGCAGAAAAAGATCTTGATTTATGTCGCGATAATGCTGATGAAGTATGGAACGAATTTATGAGACAGGCAATTGTAGAAATTTATCAACAACAACAACAACGCGTCAAAGATGTCAAAGATGAATGTTTACAAGTTGTTAACGAATGCTATTTAAAACAATCAGATTCATTAAAATCTTTGACTGATAGTTCAAAGATAGGCATTAGTCAAACAATAGAACTGTCAGAAGAAATGTGCGCAGAAAAATTGAACACTTGCAGTAATCTGTATGGTGGCGGAAAAGACGGTCTGGCAATTTTAACAAAAACAATGACAGGAATAACTACTTCTACTATTGAACAATCTTGTCCAGATTTGTTAACAGAATTTGCACGTAATATATGTGCAGTACCAGACAGTGATTCTTCTCATTCGTATCCATATGGTTGCCGCAAATATGCACCAGGCGAATCAATATATGCACTCAATGAAAAATGCAATACAGAAACTATCAATCCGTTTTCTCGTTCTGAAATTTTAAACACATGGCAATTAAATCTGACTAACGAACACTATTCTTTGGCATGTATAAACAAAGAATACGAAAAAAGATACAGTAAATGTAATCCTGGATATTATTTATATAATTCAGACGCAATTACAGACGAAAGTCCATTGGGTTATGTACCAAAAGATGGTAATGACTCTGTTTATCCTAATGAATGTCGTGCGTGTCCGTTGAATGCGCAATGCAGTGGTGGCAACGCTGAACCTATGTTAATTAAAGATAAAGACACTATCGAAATATATAATACTTGTGGGCGTTATTATATTGGCAGTTTATATCAGCAGTTTGTAATATATGCATCTCAGAATTGCAGACGTTCATCTGATACATCATCTGTATTATCAGAAACTATTTTGATGGACATTGACACAGTTATGCAAGTTGTGCGTGCTTCTTTAGTTACCTCATTATCCAAAGAATGTTCTTCTCAAAATGGTGGTTGGAAAGACATTCCATGGATTGATGAAAACATGGATGGCAAACATGACGAAAACGGTGATGTATTACTTAACGAATTCTATGTCACTACTGGTGCAAATACACTATGGGGATATTGCAAGGATTTGTCCTATTAAAAAAACCGATATAAAAATATCGGTTTTTTTTATTGGTATTTTTTTATTTAGGCAACCTTTTTATTTTCAGCGAATATTTCCACTGGTGCTTTTTTATTATTAACAACATCAGCATCTATGACTATTTCCTGTAAATCTTTTTTATCAGGTGCTTCAAACATAGGTTGTAATAAAATCTTTTCCAAAATCGAACGCAGTCCTCGTGCCCCCGTCTTGCGTTCAATTGCCATTTTCGCGATTGCTTGCAGGCCATCTTTTGTGATAGTCAATTTTATACCATCCATTTCAAGCATCGCAGCATATTGTTTCACAATAGCATTTTTTGGTTCTGTTAAAATCTTGATCAACGCAGCTTCGTCCAATGGTTGCAAAGTTGTAATAATTGGTAAACGACCAATCAATTCTGGAATTATTCCAAAACGAACCAAATCACTTGATTGAACATCGTTCAATCTATTCTTTTCTTCGCGTTCGCGTTTATCAGAAACTTCTGCACCAAAACCAATTCCTGCACGATCAGATGTACGTGATGCAATAATTTTATTAAGCCCGTCAAATGCACCGCCACAAATAAACAATATCTTGCTTGTATCTAATTGAACGGTTGCTTCACCTGGATGTTTACGACCTGCCCCGCCTGCTGGAACATTTGCGACAGTACCTTCTATCAATTTTAGCAAAGCCTGTTGCACACCTTCACCAGACACATCACGTGTCAATGATGGGTTTTCTGATTTACGAGAAATCTTGTCGATTTCGTCGATGTAAATAATTCCACGTTGTGCGCGTTCAACATCAAAATTAGCATTTTGTAATAAACGTGTTAATACTGATTCAACATCATCGCCAACATAACCTGCTTCGGTCAAAGTTGTTGCGTCTGCGATAGCAAACGGAACATCCAAAACACGCGCCAAAGTTTGTGCAAACAAAGTTTTACCAGTCCCCGTAGAACCAATCATCAAAATATTAGATTTTTGAATTTCTACATTAGAAGCAATTCCAGCGCTGTTGCGTTTATAATGGTTGTACACAGCCACAGATAAAGTTCTTTTTGCTTCGTCTTGACCAATTACATATTCATTCAAAAAATTATAAATCTGAGACGGAGTTGGCAATTCTGCCGCATCTTTTTTAATTTGATTTTGTTTATCATCTGCCATAATGTCATTACATAAATTGATACATTCATCACAAATGCAAACATCACGACCACTGACCAACTTTTTCACTTCATATACAGATTTACCACAAAAACTACAAAATTGTTGCGCGTTTTCTGGTGTATTCTGTTTTTTATCGTCACTCATTTTATAATCCTTGAATTTTCAAAAATTATTTACGTGTTAAAATACCATCAATTAAACCGAATTTCTTTGCACCTTCGGCATCCATCCAGTTATCACGTTCCATCGCATCAAAAACTTCTTTTTCTTTACGACCAGTGAATTCAGCCATTTGTTTTATAATCACATTTTTAACACGTTGTGTTTCGCGTAAAGATATTTCCATATCAGTAACCTGACCTTTGGTTCCAGAAGATGGCTGATGAATCATTATTTCTGTATTTGGTAATACAAAACGTTTTCCTTTTTCACCAGCGGCCAATAATATAGATCCCATAGATGCAACCAAACCCATACCAATAGTTGAAACTTTTGGTTTGATATATTGCATAGTATCCATAATAGCCCAACCAGCAGTCACATCGCCACCAGGGGTGTTGATGTATAAAGAAATATCTGCGTTTGGATTTTCAGATTCCAAGAACAATAATTGTGCAACAACAGTGTTTGCCATAGCCTGTTCAATTGGTCCAGAAATCATGACAATACGATCACGCAAAAGACGGGAATAAATATCAAAAGAACGTTCACCTTTTGGAGATTCTTCGATAACAATAGGTACTAACGACATAATAAATCCTCTTTTTTCCAGTAAATTATAACACAGTTTTACCCGATTCGCCAATTTTATAGTATAAAATTAAGGATTTTTTACTGATTTACAACCCGGTACTCTTTTTATTTCATCAACGCTTTTATACCCGGTAATTCTTTACCTTCGATAAATTCAAGAAAAGCACCGCCCCCGGTTGAAACATATGTTATATCATTGAAAACGCCGCAATCGTTTAATATAGCAACTGTATCGCCACCACCAACAACGCTTTCAAGATATCCTGTCTTGGTCAGGTGCGCAAGTTCATGCGCCAAAGCAAAAGATGATTT
>CAMVAB010000018.1 GCA_947165335.1 uncultured Pseudomonadota bacterium
TTTTTTTTATTTGTGCTTATATGCTAAAACCAGTGGAACCAATTTTGTTCGATATTGTTCTGGAATTTTTTCTATTGGAATTATCAGCGAATTCTTTTGTCCTGCAGACATTTTGGGCAATTCGGTGCCATCTTTGGCATTTATAATCTTGTCCAATACAACAGAAACTTTGTCTTGAACAAACGGTATCAAGAAATTTATTGTGTCGCCCTGCTTTATTTCATTACGTAATTCCAGCGTGATATTTTTATCATCTATATTTGTAATAACACCTGCTGCACACCAATCTGAATTAGAATGTGTTGTTTCATAATCGTGCGCATCACTTGGCAATGGTCCATCAAAGAAAGCTGTTGTATAACCACGCGTTTCAAGCAAATTCAAATCATCCATAAATGGCTTTGGATCAAAATGTTCAGGATCACGCGCATAGGCATCCAGCGCATTACGATATGCACGCGTAACAGCACCAACATAATATTCACTGCGGTTGCGCCCTTCTATCTTTAATGTATCAGGGCCCGATTCAATGACTTCCGCAAGACGCGGCATCAAACATAAATCTTTGGAATTCATAATGTATGCGCCGCGATCATCTTCTTCAATCGGCATTTCAATGCCACTTTCTTTTTCGCGCAAAATGACATCGTATTTCCAACGACATAATTGAGCACATGCACCACGATTTGATGGACGACCAGTTATATAATTAGATAACAAACAACGTCCTGAATAAGACATGCACATTGCACCATGAATAAATATTTCTAAACCAATATCTGGGCATTGTTCGCGTATAGATTTAAATTCATTATGAGATACTTCACGTGCTAAAACACATTGAACCGCACCAGCATTTTGCCAAAATTTTACTGTTGACGCACTGCAAATATTTGCCTGGGTTGATATATGAATTGGGATATAGGGGTGATGTTCTTTCGCCCACATTAAAACACCTGCATCCGATATAATTAAGGCATCAGGACGCAGATAATTTAAAACCTCACTAACACGACCCATATTTTCATAATCGCGATCATGGGCAAACAAATTAAACGCCAGATATACTTTTTTCCCATGTTCGTGCGCAAAATCGATACCCTGCTTTACTTCATCCACAGTAATTTTAGCACGCGCACGCATGGAAAAGCCCGGCAAACCAGCGTAAATAGCGTCAGCACCATAAAGAATCGCGGTTTTAAACGCATCTAATGTCCCAGCGGGCGATAAAAGTTCTGGTATTTTTGTCATAATGTTTATATTACCAATGATTTTTGCAATTTCCACATCAAAATTAAAAAGGTTGACAATTTGTATATTTGTGCAACAATCTTGAACATGAACAACGAATTTAAACAAAATATTTTACGATCTATAAAACACAACACTGTTCGTGTAACATGTCTTGAAGACAATCATTACACATATGCCTTGTTTGGTAAAAATGACAAGATTTTAATGGTTGTTGATTGTTACGAAGGAATCTTGCCACGAATAAACATTGAAATAAACAACGAACATGTTACTGGATTAAACCATTTTGCAGAAACCGAAGAACAAATAAAAAACAACTTTGATGTCACTATGATAGCCAACAGGATGTTCTTGAAAAACGCCAAACAACATGGATTGATAGAAACAACTATGAACAAAAAACAGTTATTATTATCTAAATTTTTAAAAGAAAATTCTAAGAATAACAAATAAAAATGATAAAAACCGAACAAAAAAAATTTTTCGAATTATTCAGTCAGTGCCTTGCTAATGCCGGAATAGAATATGCAAGCACCAAAGACGGCGAAGCATATGTCGCATATAATGACGAAGGCACTTTATTTACCATAACTTATTACAAATCCCAGGGCAAATATGTTTTTGGTAACACCGCTCTATTAAAATCAAAATACGCAAAATACGAAATACCGGATGACGCTGTCCCAAACCCAAAAACAGTTTTTGAAACTGTGGCATTTGCTTATAAACTTCGCAAAACTATTATCAAAGCCCGCAAAGATGTTTTTGCTATATACAACGATATCTTGAACGGTTCAGATATAACGATGCAAATGCGTGGTGATTTTGAGACATATATGATTATGAATTCTGGGATACCAGGCTATGCCATTGGTTATAACCCAAAAACCCATCAATACGGATTCAAACGATACGAATTGGCAAATACTTTATATAAAATTTGTGAAATTTCCCTAGATAAAAAACCAAGCTATTCGCGTTTATATGAACATACAAAAAATTACTATCTGATTCAAATTGCAGCAGAAAATATAGAACATTTATATGATTTTTAATAAATTTAATATTTTTTGCTTGCAAAAAAGTTTATTTGCCTATAATATAAGCGTTGCCTTGCCAGTTTAGCTCAGTTGGTAGAGCATCTGATTTGTAATCAGAGGGTCGTTGGTTCAAGTCCGACAACTGGCACCACCAAAAATTCTTAGCCCGCACAACAAAGTGCGGGCTTAAAATTTTTGAGTGTCTCGCCGTAGCCTTGGCTAAGGCAGACAAAACTTTTATCTGAATTGTTAGCCCGCATTTCTTTATGTTTTTCTTATTTCATCTTTGATAAAATTGTTTTATTTAACATTACCCCAAGCTGAGCTTCTCTTGTTTGAAACAAAGAACGTTCTGCAATTATATTTTGAAACTTTAATATCTCTTTTTCCATCTCTGGCCACGTTATCGCTTTCATTTTCAAATTTGCTTTTGATTCTGGTTCCAGATATCTAATGTTATTAACACTACCTTTTTGGAAAAAGACACCCCCAACACCGTGTTCGGCATCATAACTGCGATCTATTATGTATTTGTTTTCAAAACAATCGTTTGTTAACGGTGCAATTTCGCGATACATAGGCTGATAAAATGTCACAGATTCAGGATGCGGAACAAAACCTTTGACCACAGGGTTTATAATTTTTTGACGCTCTATTTCGACAGACGCCTGGAAACGCCCTGTGTTTTCATCAAATATTTCTGGGGCGCGTATGACAGGAAACCCAAGATGTTGCGAAACCAAACCATTTGTTGAAGCATTCATAAAATAATAATCATTTATTACAAACGAAAAAGCACTTGGACAATAACTGAACCATGGATTATTTGTCCCTGCAAACAATATGCCTTTGTTTTCTTTTTCTGATAATTTCAATTTACGTATATTAAGCAATCTGTCGCAAGTCCCAACACGAGAATCTATGAAAAAATGTGGTTGAAGTTCTGATTTTAATTTTGGGTTATAAAACATCCATGTTAACCACAAACCGACGCGTACTTTGTCGAACCAATCCATTAACAAACGGGCTTCTGATCCTGAAATAGATTGCCCTGCTAAAACTTTTTCCACAACAGGTTTTACCATTGCTTCCATTTGTGCGTATTTAGTATTACATTTTTCACACGCAGGAAATTTAAATTGCATGAAAGGCAAATGTTTATGATCTTCTGGGAAACTAGTAAAAACATCTTTCTTTTCACGTTCTGTTAAATGAATTAACCATTGTGGAATAACGTGTTCCAGATTTTTATCTTTTGGCTTTTCACCACAAAATATACAAAACTTTCCTGACATAAACTACCTTTGTTATACATAAAATATAATACAAAAGAAATGTTTTGTCAATGTTTGTCGTCCACTTTTTTTATAACATCTAAAATATTATCGAATGTTTCTTTTTGTTTTGGGTGTAAAGCAACAAACTTTTGTATTCCCATGATAATCGCTGTTGTTATAAATTTTTCAATATCCTGTTTTGATATTATTTCGTGTAAAACATCTTTGATTGTTTTTGGCTCCACCTCTTCACATTGACATTTTTTACAAAACAATCGTAAAATCTCTGGCACCCACCAAATAAAAAGACCTATCAAAGCCGGCAACATAATACATATCAAAAAATATTTATATCCCGCCTCACAAAAAGCAAAATTAAACACCCCATAACAATATTCAGGTATTTGCAATATAGTTAGCATTGTAAATTCGTATAACGCCAAAACTGTTATAAATATTTTTATCTTTCGCATGATACAATTATAAAAATTAAAAAGTGCCCTGTTCAACAGGACACTTTTCCAAAAGATATATTAATTTTTAGTTTTTGTTTTCTTCTTCTTGGATTGCGTTTGCTACAGATTCAATTTGTAATAACTGATTTTCAAGTGCAGCGCGTTCCGAAGACTTATACCCTGTTTCAGGTTCTTTTATGCCATCATCAACAGACTTTTTTTCAACCATTGGATTAATCAAATTTTCATGCTGTTTTCTGTCTTGTTCTAAATCGTGTTTTAACAATTTACTGTTACCAAAGAAAAACCAATCATCTATTTTAACAGCGGTCAATTGCATTACAGTGCGCGTACGCGCATCAACAACCCATCGCGGCAAACCACGTGGCACATCGGAATAATACCATAACACACCCCAATATACGAACCCCATCAACAAACAGCCGCGTATTATACCGAATACAACCCCCAATGTTCTATCTGTCACAGATAAAAAACTATCCTGGATGCGTTCACGAATTTTTTGATTTATAAAGCCAACTATAACCAATATCACAAAGAACACGATGAAATACGACGCTACCAAAGTCACCACTGTAGAATCAGGAACATTAAACCATTTCTGCAAAAGACCATCCAGAAATGGTGCCGCAAACCTGGCAGAAATTGCCGCCACAACCCACGACAAAGTCGCGATTGTTTCATATATTCCACCACGAATCGTTGCCCAAACAGTAGAACCAAGGATAATGGCAATATAAATATAATCTAAAACCGTTAAATCAAACATAATTCACCTATTTATGTTTCTTAAATAAAACGAAACCGAGTCCTGCTGACAACAATATTAACAAACCAATCAACAAGATATTTGTATTATCCCCTGATTTATTCGTCATTTTTTTTTTGATTATCTTTTTCGGATATTGCATCTTTTCTGTCAGCATGCGCAGCAACAAAGGCATCTCTGTCTTTTTCCAATTCTGCTTTGTTCGCAACAGCAGCAGATTTTTGTTCATCTGTTAAATCTGCTTCAACAGCGGCACGCATTTCATCTTGCATTGTATCAGCATAACCCTGAAAACATTTTTCGCCGACAACCAATACCGGGACGCCACCGGTTTTATAACCACATTTATACAAAGCATCAACAAATGCCTGACGATTATCAACATTCATAACGTTAACTTCTGATACTTTTAAATCAGCATATTCATATATTAAATTGTTGCTAATAAAATCACGAGCATGATGACAATGCGGACATGTCGGCGAATAAAAAATTGTAATATCTGCGGCATTTGCAGAACCAACAAAAGACAAACCAACAACAGCGGCCAATACATTTAATATTTTCATTTTGAAAAACTCCTTAACCTTTTTGCAAATGAATTATAGAAAAAATACAAGAATAAAAGCAAGCATTTTTATTTTTCCCTTGCGTAAAAAAAGCAAAGATTATACAATCTCATTTAAAGCAAAGAGAATGAATAAACTTGGTAATTTTTTATGGAAATTATTTAGCATTACAATGGTATTGTCTTGGAATGCAAAGGGTGTTGCTGTCGCTGCTGACGAAGATACAAATTGGGGTGTATATTCACATGGCAGCAAAGGAAAAACGATGACAATTTGTCCTGCCGGGGAATATGTGTATTCATGCGGATCGTATAAAGTCGGATATAATTGGTTACGAAGTATCACTTTAACCGCACCGAATAGCACCGAAAGAACCATCAATAATTACGATATCGGTGATGACACATATGCAAAAATGACTCAGTTGCACGCATTTTTTAACCGTGCCGAAACCATAAAATACAAAGATATTTCAGACCCTGATAAAATTCAGACAATAAGCTCTTCTGATAACATAGTTATGGCAGACAAAGAATTTATACTGGGTTTAGTATGCAATCCATTAAACAACACAAAAATAACATGTGTCGCTTGCCCAGATGGTGGCACAGTAGAAGAAACTAATGTCAAAGTTGGTAAAGATGCCGCTTACGAAGAAACAGATTTATTATTAATACGTAATTCATGGAATTTTCATACTATCGCAGATTGTTATGTCACAGAATTTACAGATGCATCTGGGTCCTTTGTATATGCTTCCCCAACAGTTAGTACCAACAATGAAAAAGGTGAAGCATGTTATTATGTTAACACAAATTCCAACGACAAAAAACTTTTAACAGGTGATATTTTATACGGATTTGTATTTACTGGGCAACAGGATTAAAAATACTAGATACCGATTGAAAATTATGAACAAAGAAAAAAACATTAGTATTTTAATAGTCAATTCAGACAACATTTTAACAGTTGATTCTTTAAAACAGCAAACTTTTGAAAATTTTGAATGTTTTTTAATAAATAATTCCATTAAACAAATAGATGAATATATCAAAGACGACCCAAAATTTCATATATCAAACGAAACAGATATAAAACAAGTTATTGAACAGACGAACGGTAAATACATCATTATCACAAATTCTGATAACATCTTTATCCCATGTGCGATGGAATATATAGACAGAATGGCAAATTTAACAAATGCAGATATATTAAATTTCAAGATAAAACCACTAAACAACCAAAATATTCCTGCTCATAAAAAACCTAATTTTAATTATATTTGTTCCAAGAATAAAATTATGGAACACATTTTTGATGATTTGTCTTGTTTTTGTATTAAAAAAGAGATTTTATTTAATATAAAAGATTTTTCTATGAATCATTTTGTTGTTTTGGACGCTTTGAAAACTGCGAAAGACATGGCAACAACAATGCAAACATATATGTTACAAAGACAGGTCGAACACACAGATTATAAAAAAGTTGTCGCTAATTTTGTAAATAATGAAAAAGATTTTTCTTTTACTTTTTGGAAAAAATATTTTAAACACTTTGTTCCAAAAATAGTAAATGACACAATTAGAAATAATGATAAAAACACTTTCGTTTATTGTTGTAAAAACATACCATTAAGATTGATACCATTAAAATATAAATTTATCTTTTTTATGATGAGAATAACAAATAAATAGCGATGATGATAAAACACAAAAATCTTGATAAAAAAATATGGGCGTCCCAAGACGCTCTTCAACCTGATGTTCAAGATATGCTTTTGACAATTGTGTGGGATTTTATAGATTTTGTCCGCAACAGATATGATTTATCCATAAAAAATTCAGAAGTCAAAGATATTCTTTTGTTCGGTTCTCTAACAAGTGTTTTTTATCATAAAACATCTGACCTTGATATTTGCATTGTATTAGACACAGAAAAAATAATCGAAAGGAATCCGAATATTAATATAATGCAAAATTTAAAATTATATTATTACGATTGGGCGATGTTGCATCATTGCAGTGTCCGTGGACGCAAAGTAGATTTAAATTGCGAACATCTAAATAACCCTCAATTTGGTGGCCATTACAGAACTGGTGGACAATATTCTTTGATGTATTCAAAATGGATTTTAAAACAACCTGTTATATCCGACCAGGAATTTAAAAAAACAAAAAAAGAAGCAAATAAAATATATAAACAAATTATGTCTGAATACAGATGTGTCAAACGCCGCGGTTTTGATGTATATGAAATTGAAAACTTACTTGCTACCATTATCAAAGGTCGTGGCGCTTCATTAGATGAATCTTACGAACAGCCAATAACCCCTATGTATTTAGCACACAGAAAAATAAAAAACAAAGGTATTATCGATAAATTGCGTGCAATGGGAATCAAAAAACAAACAAAACAATTGGTATTGAAATAATTTTAATGCCCGTGCGACAACAAATGCAACATCACACTTACAACAAATAAAACTGTTATAACGCCAAGAATTATTTTTTGTGTTTTATGTGATTTTTCTGTTTCACATTCCGCACAAGGACAATCTTGCATTGTTAACACCCACGACAACCCCAACATCAAAGCAGAAAAAACAAAAATCCATGGTTCTATCCATTCTGGAATAAAAGATGTATGTGCGATTTCAGGCGCAAACAATCCAACCAAAGATAATACTATTGGCAACACACAACAAAACAAATGTGGCAAAAGCGATGCGATAATACCTAATTTAACAGCTTTATTTTTCATTTTTATTCCTCTATTTTTCAGTCCGCCTTCGCCAAGGCTACGGCGCGACACTCGATTTTCTTAATTTTGCGCCTTGCGCGCAATAACGAAAATCGGTGGCGTCCCCAGCAGAAGTCGAATCTGCATCTAATCCTTAGGAGGGATTTGTTCTATCCTGTTGAACTATGAGGACAACGCAAAAAATTCTACACCAATAAAAAAATAAATCAACATTTAGTGATTGCAATATTCAAAAGTGCCTGTATAATTAGGATATAAAGGAATAAATGATGGCAACGATAACACGTATAGATTTAGCTAATACTTTGCGGGAACATTTCGGATTGACTGCCGCAGATTCTTATAAAATGATAGATATCATTTTTGATGAAATCGGACAATCTTTGGTAAATAACGAAGATGTCAAAATCACTGGTTTTGGAACATTTAAAATATTGGCAAAATCTGCTCGTATTGGGCGCAATCCAAAAACAGGTGTGCCGGCTGTTATATCTGCACGCCGTGTTGCGACTTTCCATCCAAGCAACGATTTCAGAAAAACCGTTTCACAAAAATAAAGGCATAAAATATGACTAAGCATAACACAAGTGGTATGAAAGACATATTTGAAGAAGCAAAACAAGACGTTCTTGCACGGATAGATGCACGAATCGCTGAATTACAATCACAGATTCTTTTTCTTGAAAATGGTGAAAACCAATACGATGCCGGACGCGGTGATGTCGAAGACAGAAATGAAATCATAGCTATGCGTAACGAAATACGCACATTAGAATCAGACCGCGCTAAAGCAATCGCGGAACTCTCAACAAAAGACAGATAAAAAAACAAACCGCCAAATCGGCGGTTTGTTTTTACCACAATTTTACACGTTTATCCGGTGCCAGATACAAGGTATTATCCGATTTGATATCAAACACATCATACCATGCTTCTACATGTGGCAATATACCATTTACGCGCCAACGTGATAAAGAATGTTCATCCGTTTTAGTTCTGCGTAATATTTCTGCATCACGTATATTTCCTGCTTCTGTCATTGCGTACGCAACAAAAAATCTTTGATCTGCTGTTAAATTATTTGCTGTTTCTGATTTTTCACCGAAATTTTTATATGCGTTATATGCGATTGTTATTCCGCCATAGTCAGCCAAATTTTCACCCAATGTAAATTCTCCGTTTGCATGCGTATCTGGCGCAACAAGAATATTATTAAAATGTTCTTTCATTAAATTTGTTCTTGCTTCAAATTGTTTTGCATCTCCATCTGTCCACCAATCTTTCATATTTCCATTCATGTCAAAATGACGACCACTATCATCAAAACCATGTGTCATTTCATGTCCTATAACCGAACCTATCGCACCATAGTTGAACGCGTCGTCGGCATTCATATCAAAAAAAGGATATTGTAATATCCCAGCAGGAAAACATATTTCATTTGCAGACGGATCATAATACGCATTTACTTCGTGCGCATTCATGTACCAAAGTGTTGGATCTTTTTCTTTACCAACTTTATTCAACCAAAACGCATCTTCAAATTCAGCCACACGCATCATGTTTGCATACAAAGAATCATCTTTGATATCTAATTTTGAATAATCGCGCCATTTATCAGGATAACCTATCTTGGCCTTAAAAGTGCTTAGTTTTTTAAGCGCTTGTTTTTTAGTATCATCGCTCATCCATGTTAAATCTTTGATTCGCATTTCATAAGATTTTTGTAAATTCTTAACCAACTTTTCCATTCTGTGTTTTGCGCTTTCAGGAAAATATTTTTTCACATAAATTCTTCCAACCATTTCGCCAAGTGCCCCATCTATCATACCAATAACACGTTTCCAACGTGGTTTTTGTTCTTTTTGCCCAGACAAAACACGATTATAAAAATCAAAAGCTATATTATATGTCTTTTCATCCAACAACGAAGTTGCACCATTTATAATTCTGAATTTCAAATACGTTTTAATTAAATCAATATCAGTATCATGCATTATTGCCACAGATTCTTTGATTGGTTCAATTTGTGCAATATTTATATATTCTGGATTTACACCACGTGCATCAAAATATTCATCCCAATTAAAATTTGGTATTTCAGTTTTTAATTCATCAAAAGATTTTTTATGATAATTCGCCAATGGGTCGCGCAATTTTTCTTTCTTATAGAATGATTTTGCCATTCTTTCTTCAAACGCATATAATTTATCTGCATTAACAGGCACACCAAAATTATCCATTTGGTTTTTTATATATTGCTTGTATTTCTTGCGAACTTCTTTTGATTTTGCATCGTCATCAAAATAATAATCACGCGATAAACCAATACCACCCTGACCAATGTTGTACAAGTAATGATTGCTGTCCATTTCATCTAAACCAACACCATCACCCCAAAACGCAGAAGAAAAACGATGTGCACGCCCCAAATATTTTGGTAAATCATTTACAGATTTAATTTTATCTATTTCATCAAGATATGGTTTTACAGGCGCTGTTTTTTCATCATTTAATTTTTTTGTATCCATGGCTATTTTATAAAGCAAACCTATTTTTCCATTGTCGTTTTCTGCAATCTCACGAACACGTTCAAGATTTGTGTTACCTAAAACATCAAAAGTTCCGTAACGAGTATAATCATCGGGTATTGGATTATTTACACGCCAACCTTTGGTTGCAAAATCATAAAAATCTTTGCCAGGTTTTACACTTAAATCCATATTTTCAGTTTTTATTCCGATGTTCATAACCTTCTCCTTTGTAAAAACATATGCAAATATCACAGCGATAACAACCGAGATAATTCCAATAATATTTAAAACTTTATTTTTCATTTTATTAAATCCAATAACAAATTATCTAAAACTAGCAATCCATCAGATGTAGCATACAAATAATTATTTTTTTCTACAACCAAATTTTTATGTGTATTAACCCAATCAAAATCTATCAGCATTTTTATATCTTCATCTAATTTAACACCCTTGGTTGTACGCATACCTGTTAATATTTTTTCTTCGGCACGTGTTGTATTGTCAATTTTTTCAAATCTTTCAAAAGCACCCATTTCATCATACCAAATACCATCCATATATACGCGCCCTGCACCGCCACGACCAATTCCAATATACGCATCACCCGCCCAAACATTTTGATTATGTCTACATTCTTGACCGGGGATTGCATAATTTGAAACTTCATAACGGGGCAAATTCAATACATTTGAAATAACTGTATACATTTTTGCCATTGTTTCATTATCAGGCATTTCTAAATTCATTTTTCCAAACGGGGTATTTTTTTCAATCGTTAATTCATACATAGACACATGTTGCAATCCCAATTTATTGATATCCGCACACATTTCTTCTGTGTTTTTTTCCGTTTGATGTGGCAAACCATAAATAAAATCAGCAGATACACGCAATCCCATATCCAACGCACTGTTTAATAAATCTTTTGCCTGTTTAACATCATGTATGCGCCCCAAAAATTCTAATTCTTCATTTTTTAATGACTGAACACCCACCGATAAACGATTTACACCATTCAATACAAAATCAGATAATTTATTTTTATCCAATGTCCCGGGATTAGATTCCAATGTAATTTCACAATTTTCCAAAACATTAAAATATTTATGCAAAGCAGACATAATTTGTTCAAAAACTGACACCGGCATCAAAGACGGTGTTCCGCCACCAAAAAAGATTGTTGGTATATTTATCCTGCCAAGCTTTTCAGCCCAAAACTTTACTTCTTCACAGATAGAATCCGCATACTTTTGCCAATCAGGATTAGCGCACCCAAACGAATAAAATGCACAATAATTGCATTTTTTCATACAAAAAGGAACATGAATATAAAGATTGTGGGCCATCATCATGGTAAAAATGATAATTCAAGAAAAATAAAATTCAATATAAACAAACGCTTTTTTTTAACTGTGTTTTATGATATAATAGATCATACGAAGGGAAGATGAAAAAGAATCTTTTGGCTCTTTTGTGCACTATTGCCGCTCCGTTTGCTTGTTTTGCAGCGAACGAAGGTGTACCGTCGTATTATTCAAAAAACGCACAGGTTAATGCTAATCGTTTAGGATACACTAAATACCAGAATTATGGTTATGCAAAATATGTCGGTAATTCTGGTGGCAAACAAATTATATCTTCCAACACCTATTCTTACCAGGTTCCACGCACTCAAACAGATGTTTACAATTATCGTGGTGCAATGACAACAAATGGCGTTGCACAGCCTGCGGACGAACACAAAACAACAATATACGCTGATTATTCACGCAGATTCGCAGATTTTGAATTCAAAACCGGTGTAAATTCTGTTCTTGAATGGGATGATATGATTTTCAACGAAATCAATGTTGGCGCAAAACATGTGTTCAATCTTTATGGTTTTGATATGGCTGTGTACGGCGGTTATTCGTACGGCAAAATGGCAAGTGGTGGTTTGTCTATGGATTACGATTTGGAACCATATGATTATGCTTATCCAACAGAGGGTATCTTTACAATATCTATGGGTGGCGAAAGTGGTGATACCAGTAAATTAAAACTTGGGGTTGCTGCGCATCATCTTTGGGATTTGGGCGGTTGGAAAATCACACCACATATCGGTTATGAAATATTCAAACATAAATTAAAGATGAGCAACCATTTATATCCAAATCCTGGGGTATATTTACCTTTGATGACCAGCAGTGGTGATTATGTATTTGGTGATACATCTGGAAATTATTTTGCCGTTGGTACCAATGT
>CAMVAB010000019.1 GCA_947165335.1 uncultured Pseudomonadota bacterium
AAAGATTATGATTGCGAAGTTGGCGATAATCTTTGTATTTCGTGTTATAGTGACGGTGGAATATGGAAAAATAATACCTGTGATTGCAAGGGCGGTCGTGTTTGGTATAAAGATAAAGCGGTATGCGATTTTGCAACTGATTCTGAAATCATTGCGATGGATAAGAATAATTGTGATGGAAAATGGAACGATAAAACAGAATCTTGTGATTGTTGGCAGCCTTTGGTATGGAGCAAAACTTATCATCAATGTATCGAGATATCTATGCTTGATTTGAATGAATTAACACAACAGCAATGTGAATCCAGACAAAATGCAGGAGAAAACATTAAATGGAGCACAAACGGTTGTGTCAGTTTAGATGAAAATGGTTGTGTGCCAGGCGATAAAAAATGTGCACAAGATAAAGCCAAAATAAAAAAACAAGAACAACAGGAAAAACAAAAAAAGTGTTCAGATTCTTATGGAAAATGGACAGATGATGGCGGATGTGATTGCAAAGACAATTTCTTGTTAAATGGGGAATGTGTGTCTGAAAACCAATACAAATGTGTTGAGTTGGGCGGCAATTGGAATAATGACGATTGCTATGGTATAGATTTTGAAAAATTGGATGATGAAGATGCTTGTTGGTGGGAAGGCGGTATATGGGATGGAGGCGGATGTATTTGTCCCCTTGGTCAAGATATAAATCCAGAAACAAGAAAATGCAAAATAACAGACACAGAAACATCTGTTAAAGGGTTAAATGTTGAAAAAATATCTGTGCCAGATAACATTAAAATAAAGATGCCTGAGCCAGTAAATGATCCTTATCGTTATGCGAGAAACGGATGCGATACCTATAATGGCGTATGGGACGACGACGACAATACATGCGAATGTCCAGATGCTATACCGTATTGGGATCCAAATACAAACAGATGTATAGAAAGTCCTGTAATAAATCAAAATCAGGGACCGATAGGTATCATTGCAACACAAACAGAACAAGAAGAACCAGAACCTTTGTCAGAAAGACGATCATCTGTTCTTTTGTTAAACCAATCGGCCGGGAACAAATAAATATGGTTTCAACCATGAAAAAATATTTCTTATTTGCTGTTCTTGCTGCGCTGGTTCCGAATTTATGTTTCGGAGTATCAGCGCGATATACACAATTAGTGCGCGAAAAACAACGCAAAATGGAAGAACTTGAAAAATGTATGGGCGCACAAAAGGGATTAAAGATTGCTGGTGTATCTACATTGGGTTTAACCGCAGTCGGTGTTGCCGGAAATATTTATGAAGCCAGCGCAATCAAAAAATATGATTCAGAAATTGAATCGGCCGATAAAGCAATAGCAAAAACACAGAAAGATATTGATAAAAAGACAAAAGAATTAGCAACCAAAGGTACACAATTAACACAACAAGAACAAAAGTGCAAAGACGAGGTTTTAAGTCTGATAGATAAAAATGACAATGCGTATAAACAAGCAATTAACGATTATATAGAAAAATTTAATGAAAACGAGACAGAAGACGAAAACGAAATTATAATATTTGAAGGTACCAAAAAGGTTTGTAAGCCGGGTGATAAATTCAAAGATTGTCTTGGTGAAGATTTTATGCAAAGTATGGGTGATGCCTATGCAAAATCTGAATTAATAAAAGAAAAATGTGGAATAGATGAACCAGTAGATATTGTTATTAAAAAAAATACAGAAAAAACAATCGATAAAACAAACAGCAAAGGTCTTAGCATCAAAGAAATTATAGAACAAGATATTGCTAGTTTTAAAACCAACAAGATAGAGCTAGGGGACAAATTTATTACACATGGATATTACATAGAACAATTATCTGGTGATTTAGAACAATACAAAAATTCTTTAAGAGATTATTATGTGAAATTTATGACAGAATGTAATGAATTGAAATATGATAACATAATCACGCAAGTAAGCGTTACCCCAACAACTTCTGATATAACCGACGGTAATATTTTGGAACGTTTGCCAAAAATAGATGATCCAGACAAGGTTTTAGATAATATAGAAGAGCATGTTATACTTCATTGCAGAGCATCCAAATGTAATCAAAATACACATAAACTAGTTGATGATAAGTGTGTTCCAAAAGATACCGTGGTTGAAAATGTTAGCTCTGATGAGGGTCAAACATGTATTTCATTGCAAAATGCACAATCACTTGGGTACTGGGCAAAGCTTACACCTTCATATTGTACAAGCAGCGAAGATACACAATGTAACAGGAGTTTTAGTGATTTAGCCCCAGGCGAATGGAAAGTTTTGTTTGATCAGGGCACAATCAAAGGTAGTGCAATATGCAGCACAACAAAAGGAAGTGTTGTTGGCGAATCTGGAAATCCAGATAACCAAAAGGGGGCTTTCTGTTGGTGTAAAATAAAACAACACAAGGACAACCATTCGAAAAATTGCGACATTGAATCTTATCCAACAGTATTTTCTGTTGAAACACAGTCTGCTGCAGTATGCGAAAACAGGTGTGCAACCGATTGTGCAAAATCTGTTTATAATAATGCAAGTTTTCGTCGGGCGTTTTTTTAATGCTGTTTTTGCCATAAATTTGCGCGACGAACGTATGCTTTGGCCATATCGACATCAAATAATGGTTTTTCTTCAAATAGTGTTTGAGATTTTAATTTGCCTTCGGCGTCACACCATATTTCGCTGTCCCCTGCAAGCGCGTTTATTTTGTTCAAATGTTTTATAATATTGTCAACCGACAAACCGCCACTGTATCCCATAGGGTGTTCGGCGTATATTGGTTTTTGCCATCTGTCTGGTTCAATACCGTTTCCACCGGATGCATCAAAAAGAAGTGAAAATTTCGCATGCGATTTATGTAATTTTTCAATAGCATTTTTTGTTTTGTCATTATATTGGAATATAAACTCTGTATGTCTGAATTCATACATAACTGCACGCAAGGCGCAAATATCTATATTGTCAGCAGTATTTTGCGACATATTTAATTGGATGCGCTGGATAAGTGGCTTGTTGTGTTGCCTTTCAATTTTTATCCAATCGTAAATAATATCAGGTATAACGCCTTTGGTGCAGATATCGTGCGCCCATTCGTTGTTTATATGAATCGCTAAATGTGTGCGCGATATTTGATTCATTTCGCGTAATAATTCATTAAACCAAACATTACGCGGCATCCCCGTTGACATTTTGCTTGGGTGGCATTGAACCGCAATTTCTGCATGCTGTAAACGCGCTAGTTCTATGACAGATTTTACTGAATTGTGTTCGCGAGGGTCAGAACATGTGATGTATCTTAATTTCATTTTATTTCCTTGCGTTTTTCAATCTTAATTGCCCACATGCAGAACCTATATCGGCACCCCTCTCTCTTCTAATTCTTGTATGAATACCATTTTTAATTAAAATATCCTGGAATCTGTGAACCGCATTTCCACTTATAGATGCAAAGTCACGTTCATCGACAGTATTCCATGGAATAAGATTTACCATAACATTATGACCGCGCATTAAATCAACCAATTTATTTGCATAGTCTTCATTCGCATTATAAAGCATCACAGAGCCGTTTTCATCGCGTTTCCCAAGAAGTATATATTCAATCATTAATTGGCGATTGTGCGCGTCTGAAAACGCAAATGCTGCGTCAAGTACTTCATGAAGTTTATATTTGTTATTTATAGGCATAATTGTTGAACGTAATTCGTCAGTTGGGGCATGTAATGATATTGCCAGATTGATAGGGCGCCCCCATTTGTTTAATTCGTTTATGCCTGGGACTATACCGCATGTCGAAACTGTTATACGGCGCCATGAAATATTCAATTCGCTGTTGGCGCGTTCCAAAAATCCTATTACATTTTCAGTATTCTGTAATGGTTCGCCAGTTCCCATAACAACAATATGCGAAACATCATTATTATTTAGGTCGCCGTTTGGGTGAATATCTTTTTTCGTAAATCTGTCGCCACGTAATTCCCATTGTGCGACTAAAATTTGTGCGAACATTTCGTTAACAGTTAAATTACGTTTAAGCCCGAGAAGGGTGGATGCACAAAACCTGCACCCCATTGCACATCCAGCCTGGGATGAAACGCATACGCTGTTACCATATGTTGTTCGCATTAAAACGCATTCGATTTGTTCGCCGTCATTTAATTCGAGCAAAAATTTAGTTGTTTGATTATCAGCACTTTCGAGTTTTTTTACGATTTTCAAAGGCAATGTTTCAGCTGTCTCGTTTAATTTATTTCTCAAATCTTCGGGCAGGTTTTTCATGACACTAAAATCAGGTGCCCCACGATTTAACCATTCCCTAATTTGTTTGCCACGAAAACGTGGCAGACCAAGTTCTGTCACAAATTTTTCAAGTTCAGAATCGTTTAAATTAAAAAGAACTGTTTTCATAATTTATATCTGTCGTCGTTGATTATAATCACAGCTTTGCGGCGCAATTGTTTTAATTGTTGATCTGCTGCAAAAGATGCTTTTTTAAATATCGCATTTTGTTTGATTATTTCGTCAAGATTTTTGTATTCTTTTGTCTTTTTTTCACTGCATACCAAAAGAACAGTATTGTTTTCATTTTTTGACCATGTCAAAATTGGCAATTTAGAAATACGGTTTCGAATTTCAGGGGATAATTCATATTGCATTGCTGTAATTTTTTGTGGGTATCCGCCCAAATCTTCAACCATTTTTTCAGCTGCATCGCAATTTTTTGGTTTTGTTAATTTGTTCGAAATATCGGTTGGGATATCTATTAAACGTAACATTGTTATTTCAATTGGCAGGCCATGTTCGCGTGCGATATCCGATTTTTCTTCGGCAATATCTTTGTCAGAAACTTCAATCGTTGGGACAATTGTTCGCGCCATTAAAACCTGCCATGCGATATCAGAACGCACTGCAAGGCGTGCCATAGAGCGCATAGTGTCGTTCATTGACCCAAGATTCATTTTCTTTAATTCTTTGTCGGCATCGCTGTCGGTTGGTTTTACATTAAAATTTGCGGCGTAATCAAGTTTGATATAATCGTCAACTATATTTTGAAATGCCTGTTTACGATTTGTTGTAGATGTTTTTCCCTGGCGCGCCATCAGTTCAGTGCGTGCGGTAATGTCAGTATCTGTTATCGGTTTTCCATTTACCGATCCGACAACTGTTGCTGCATTCGCAGAAAAAACTGTTATAAATAAAAATGTAAGGATACTATATATTTTTTTCATCATCTAACCCTGTTGTCTTTAATAATGTTTACCATCAATGCTTATACCAAATTTGAACTGATATGTTGTATCATTTGAACGTGCCCATTTTATAGTATTATCGCGTTTATATGTTAACGAGAAAAAATAGCAAGGGTGTTCATAATATATTCCGCCAGCATGTCTTTGCATTATATGTTCAGATATATTGTAAATAGCAGATTCTTGGATGCTTAAACGTTTGGTTATACCAATGCCAGCGCCTGCTGATACTTCATGTGTATTTTGATCAGTTGTTGAAGATATATCAATAGGTTGCGTATCCCATATGTGTCCAAATGTAATATATGTTTTTCCTCTGCCAAGATATATGGAATTTTCAGTATGATTTATTGACATGTTTTCACGATCTAATCTGAAACGGCTAGCAAATTGGAAATATTTTCTTGAATATGATATACGACCGACATAATCTGAAAAACCATTTCTGAATCCGTTATCGTTAATTTCTTCGTTTGTATTTGTAAAATCGTATGTTTGTCCAAAGAAAACTTCTATGTTATGATTAGCATTGAAAGCAGCCCAACGTGCGCCATAATCAACAAAATTACTGTTTTCCCATAAATCTAGACCGGCATATCTGTTATCAGAAAACAAAGTGGTATCTGACAAGAATCTTGCATCTGAATCATTGTTTTCCGCGAAAACAGCATCTTTATCAAGGTGTCTCATAATAGTCAAACGTGCGCGTGGTTCAAGAATATATGTCCAACTGTTTTTTGTGTCATACATTGGTAAACCCCATTCAATATAACCGCTTGGCAAGAAACGTGATTTAACCCCCGAATAAGAATTATTTAAAACACCATCATTATAAACAGGTGTCTTTTCAAAATTATATATGTCATAACGTGTGGACGCGCTTAAAGTCAATCTGTTGCCACCCCAAAGAGTCCATGGTGAAATAATGCGTGCTTCGCCAATAGCGCGTTGACTGGACGATTTGTCGCCAGAAATACCAAGTATATCACCAGAAAAACTAAGGTATGTTTCGCGCCAAAAAGGATCTGTTTGATATACACCACGAATGTTAGGTAAAATATTGCCAGAAATACTGTTTTGATTTCCGGATGCATGACGTAATTCCTGGAAGTTATGAGTGTCTGCAACGATATAACTGGTCTGGCCAAATAATTCGAGTTTCACCCCAGAATCTAGATATGGCTGATAATTATAAAAACCATATTGGCGTAAATATGTTTTATCAGATGTTCTTTCAATATATATGGTCGCGCGTGCATATTCGCCAAGTTCTATTTTGTCTTGGTTGTTAATATACCAACGATTTTCGCCAGCCTTGTTATGTGTGAAAGAACCTTTGGTGTGAAATTCAGAACGTTTAAGATTTAAACGATGTTCAACCTGGAACAGAGGGTTTTCTTTCGTCAAATATGAAAAAGTAGTAGTTAAATCATGTTTGTCTGAAAAGTTTATATAGATAGGAATATTAAATTGCGTTCCCATATCATGTGTTGAATTGAAACTTGGTGATAATAACCCTGATTTATATTTCACAGATGGATCAGGCATTTCATAATATGGAAACCAAAAAATAGGGAACGTGTCATTATATATCCAAAATGATGCGCTGTGAAAATATAACATCTTTTCGGTTTGATCATGGATTGTTTTATAACTTGATATTTCCCATGCGTTGCCATAATCATCACATCCATAACACGCGGTAAAAACAGCATGTTTAGCGATAGTTTCGATTCCTTCGCGATTCATTTCTTTGGCACGAATATAAACATGGCTGCCCAGCCATAATTCTATGTTATTAGCAGATACAGAAGATGCGTTTTTAGACAAAGAGACAGAATCTAGTTTTACGCGTTGTCCAGATTGGTTTGTCATTTCTGTATCGCCAGATGTCTGTATTTCTTCTGATTTTACATTGTATATGACTTTGTTTGATTTTATGGTCTTAGGTTCGTCTAAATTAACACCCAAAGCAAACGCATTGCTGATTGTTATGATATATAATAAAAATACTGGTATGTTTTTCATTTTTTTAACAATAAACCCATTAATATAAACAGCAATGTGAAAACCCCGATGAAGACAGAAAAAACATCTGTTAATGTTTCAACCATATTAGTCAAAGACATATAAGATGCCATAACCATGGCCATAGAAAGAACAGCAACGGCGGGTGCAAAACTTGTGCGACGACGCAAAAGAGATGATTTTAACAACACTAATGTACAAACAAGCGCTAAAATTAAATTCATAAATGGATTTATAAAACGAGTGCATATTTCTACAAGTGTCAAAGTGTGTTGTCTTGAATCGTTTTGTGAAAACACATTTTGTAGTAATTTTAATGTCGGGATTCTACGAACGCGGAAAGATGCATCTTCGTTAGAATCAACCAAATTCAAATCCATTTCTAGACCATCAAAAGTTCCAGTTGTAAACCCGTTTTTCCCAGACATTTGCAATGAACCGTTATTTGTCACAATAGATAAACCATGTATTGTAGATACTAATTTTCCTTGCTGTGCAAAAACAAGCAACTGATTATTTTTTTCGCGCATATCAGATAGCATAAGACGGTTTAAATCATGCCCTGAAACATTGTCAACATATACAACTAATCCATCAGAAAGTTTTGTAAAAGCCGCTTCTTGTATTTTTAAATGTGCAAGCCCATAACGAAGGTTCCACTGGGTAGCATAAAACTTTTCCTGACTTGACGGAACAATCCATATATTTAAAATCAAGTGCAATAAAGTTAAAACAGCGGCAAATTTCAAAGCCGGTTTTGCAATCTGCCATGGGGACAAACCCGAAGCAGCCATAACGGTAATTTCGTTTTCAGAAATCATTTTATTATAAATGAATATAGTTGCTATGAATGTCACAAATGGCACAATAATAGAAACAATAAATGGTATCATCAATGATGTCAGATATATAAAATCACCAAAAGCAACACCATAAGCAATAAGAAATTTCATCATAGCCATTATCTGCATCATCCATGACAAGCCCGTCAAAATCATTAACAGCATGATAAAAATACCAAGTAATTGGCGTCTAAAATATTTATTGATTATATTCATAATACTAAAGTATAAAGCCCAAAATACTACCCGTCAAGCAACAAGATATTTGAAACCCATAGTTTTTCCTTTTTTAAATTAATTTTTTTCTTGATTTTTGGCGATTCGGACATAATAATATAGCGTGTTCTTAAAAAAAGTTTTAAGGGCGGGGTTAAAAAACCCCGCTCTTTCAATAAAAGGCAATAAAAATATCAAGGAGAAACAAATGTCTTTTGAATCTATGCCACGCCAGGATTTATTGTTAGCAATTGATTCTTTGGCCCAGGAAAAAATGATAGACAAAGAAACAGTTATAGAATCTTTGGAAGCGGCTATCGCTAAGATCGCTAAACATAAATACGGTGAAGAATTTAATATTGTTGCGAATATCGACCGTAAAAATGGTGCCATACATGTAAAACGTTTGTTTACAGTTATTGAATCCCCAGAGGCTATGGGTGACGAATACGATGCAAACACAATGTTGACTGTTGAAAAAGCAAAAAAATATGCTGAAAATCCGGTTGTTGGCGATGTTGTAGAAGATATGTTGCCAGAACCTGAATTTGGACGCATGGCTTTCCAAACTGCGCGTCAAATCATGACAGCACGTGTTCGTGATGCAGAAAAAGGTCGTCAATACGAAGAATTCAAAGATAATATTGGTGATATCGTTAACGGTGTTGTTAAACGTATTGAATTTGGCAGCGTATTTGTTGATATTAATGGCAAAGCCGAAGGTTATATTAAAAATACAGAATTGATTCCAGGTGAACGTTTGGCGGTTGGTGATCGTGTTCGTGCACTGATTATGGACGTTGTTCGTTCTAATTCTGGACCACAAATCTTTTTAACAAGAACACATCCATTGTTCATGGAAAAATTATTCACCCAAGAAGTTCCAGAAATTTACGAAGGTATTATTAAAATTAAATCTGTATCTCGTGCACCTGGATCACATGCTAAAATCGCAGTTGAAACCCAGGATCCATCAATTGATGCTGTTGGTATGACTGTTGGTATCAAGGGAACTCGTATTCAACCAGTTATTAATGAATGCCATGGCGAAAAAATCGATGTTATTTTATATTCAGAAGATCCTGCGGTATTCATTGTTAACGCAATGCAACCGGCAAAAGTAGCGAAGATTATCGTTGATGAAGATACACATACTGCAGCAGTTGTTGTTACCGAAGATCAGCAATCTTTGGCTATTGGTCGTCGCGGACAAAATGTTCGCTTGGCTTCCCAATTAACTGGCTGGAACATTGATGTTATGAGCGAAGCAGAAGAAGTTGAACGTCGTACAAAAGAATTTAAAGAAAAGACAGAATTGTTTACTGGTGCATTAGATGTTGATGACACAATCGCTCAACTGTTAATAACAGAAGGCTTCAGAACAATCGAAGAAATCGCATATGTTGAACAATCTGAATTGGAATCTATCGAAGGCTTTAATCCAGAATTGGCAGCAGAATTACAAAATCGTGCGAAAGCATATCTTGCAAAAGTCGAACAAGATTATTTCGATAATGGTCACAAGATGGGCATGAGTGATGATTTGTTAAAATTTGATTTCATCAAACGTCCGATCATTATGAAGTTAGGCGAAAATGATGTTAAATCTTTGAATGATTTAGCTGATCTTGCTGCTGATGAATTGGTTGAAATTTTGGGCGAAGACAATATGTCAATGCGTTTGGCTGAAAAAGTTATTATGAAAGCGCGTGAATTGGCATATGGAATTGTTCCAGAAGAAGAGGCTGAATAATTAACAAAACCAAAGGTTAAAAAATGGCGACATTAACACTTGGAAAATCTGTAACTATTGACGCAGTGCAAAGCAAGAAAGGCGACGCTGTTTTCGTAGAACGTCGTCGTCGTATTGTTGCACCTGGTAATAATGAGTTACGCGAAGAACCTAAAAAGGTGGAAACACCACGCAGTGCGGCTGATGAAAAATTGCGTGCTGTATTAGAGGCTGCAAAAGCGCGTGATGAAGAACGCAGAAAACGTGAAGCCGAAGAAGCAGCTGCACGTAAAGCACGCGAAGATGAAATCGAACGCGAAAATCGTGAATATGAAGCGGTCAAAGAACAATTGGCACAACGCGAAAGCGCGGTTGAAAATCAAATTGAAGAAATTGTTAATGTTCCTATGCGTGAAAATACTCACGAAAGAAAAAATAATGTCGCCAATCAAAATCGTAATAATCGCAATTTTAATGATGATGAAGATATGCGTTCATCAAAACAAAATCGTTTCAAGAAAGATTTCAAAAAAGGTGGAAAGATTTCTATACATGATATTGTTATTGGTGGTGGCGATGATGACGATGATGAAGAAATTGGATTGCGTGGCGCAAACCGCAGACGCAGTGAAGCATCACTTAAACGTTTTCGTGAAAAAGCACGTGCTGTGTTTGCTGCACCACAAAAGGTTGAACATGTTGTAACATTGGGTGATACTATAACAGTCAAAGATTTGGCTGCCGCGATGGCTGAAAAAGTTGGTAATGTTATCAAAAAATTGATGGAAATGGGCATGATGGCTTCACAAAATCAATCTATAGATGCCGATACTGCTGAATTGATTGCCACAGAATTTGGTGCAACAGTTAAACGTGTTGATGTTAAACCTTATGCAAACATATTGGAAGAAGAACCAAATTCCGAAAGATTAAAACCACGTTCGCCTGTTGTTACTGTTGTTGGACACGTTGATCATGGTAAAACATCTCTGCTTGATGCGTTCCGTAATGCAAATGTTGCGGCTGGTGAAGCAGGTGGAATTACACAGCATATTTCTTCTTATGAAGTTCAAACAAAATCTGGTGCAATGATAACTTTCTTGGATACACCGGGTCATGAAACATTTACAGCAATGCGTGCACGTGGTGCGCAAATTGCAGATATTGTTGTTTTGGTTGTTGCTGCGAACGATTCAATCATGCCACAAACAATCGAAGCAATAAATCATATTCGTGCAGCCAAGGTACCTTTTATTGTTGCAATTAACAAATGTGATTTACCAGAAGCAGATCCATATCGTGTTAAAACAGATCTTTTGCAACAAGAAGTCCAGGTTGAAGAAATGGGTGGCGATGTTCAATGTGTTGAAATTTCTGCTAAAACCAAGATGGGACTTGATAAATTAGAAGAAGCTATTTTATTACAGGCTGAAATTATGGATTTAAAAGCTGACCCTGATATGCGTGCATCTGCATATGTTGTAGAAGCAAAAATGGAAAAGGGTCTGGGTGCGGTTGCAACAGTTTTAATGCGCCAGGGAACATTGTCTGTTGGTGATGTTTTTGTTGTTGGTGAAACATTTGGACGTGTTCGCGGGCTTATAAATTCAAATGGCGTTCATGTGAAATCTGTTAAGCCAGGCCAACCTGCAATGGTTTTAGGATTGGAATCTGTGCCAAGTGCAGGAGATGAATTACATGTAATGGACACCGAAGCGCAAACGCGTGAAGTTGCGGCGTATCGCGTTCAAAAAGCAAAAGATAAAGCAAATGCGGTTAAACGTTCTTCACTCGAAGAATTATTTGCAAAAAGGGACGAAACCAAAAAATTAACTTTGCCAGTTATTTTGCGCGCAGATGTTCAAGGATCGGTTGAAGCAATCACAGACATGTTGCGCGGATTTAATTCTGACAAGGCTGGTGTTGAATTATTATCTGCTGGTGTTGGTCAAATTACCGAAGGTGATATCAGATTAGCCACAGCATCAGGCGCTGTTATAATTGCGTTTAATGTTCGTGCGGACAGCGCTGTGCGTGATATGGCACGTAATAACGGTGTTGATATACGTTATCACAGTGTTGTTTATCGTATTACTGACGAAATCAAAGAAATTTTGTCTGGTAAATTGGCGCCAGAACGCAAAGAAAACTTTATTGGTTATGCAGATGTTATTGCTTTGTTCACTGTGGGCAAGGGTATCAAGGTTGCCGGATGTCGCGTCAGCGAAGGTGTGATTAAAAAATCTGCTTATGTTCGTTTGCTTCGTAACAATGTTGTTATTTATGATGGCAAGATTGGCGAATTGCGTCGTGAAAAGAACGAAGTCAGCGAAGTTAGTGTCGGTGTTGAATTTGGTATGAGTTTTGACAAATATAATGACCTTAAAGAAGGCGATCGTGTTGAATGCTATGAAATTCAAGAAGTAAAAGCTGAATTATAAAGGGGTGATAAAATGACACGTAAAGACATAAAAGAATATGCATTATTATTTTTATATATTGGAACTTTTTTAGCTGTGGTTGGTGGAATTTCATATGATGCGTTTATTAATCATAAGAGGGAACAGAAAGAAACCAAATCGTTAAAAGACACAAAACAAAAAATACAATCGTATATAGAATTTAATAATGAAAAACAAAAATAAAAACCGCC
>CAMVAB010000020.1 GCA_947165335.1 uncultured Pseudomonadota bacterium
TTGACTGGTTCAATACCATCCGGATTGTTTAGTGGTATTTCTGGTGCACCAGCAGGGTCTATGTTTTCCGGCACATTCTATGGCTGTAGTGGCTTGACTGGTTCAATACCATCCGGATTGTTTAGTGGTATTTCTGGTGCACCAGCAGGGTCTATGTTTTCCGGCACATTCTATGGCTGTAGTGGCTTGACTGGTTCAATACCATCCGGATTGTTTAGTGGTATTTCTGGTGCACCAGCAGGGTCTATGTTTTCCAGCACATTCCTTGGTTGTAGCGGTTTAACCGGTTCTATACCGTCAAACCTGTTCGGTAATTTATCCGGTGCACCAGCACAATATATGTTTAGCAAAACATTCGATGGTTGTAGCGGTTTAACCGGTTCTATACCGTTAAACCTGTTCGGTAATTTATCCGGTGCACCAGCACAATATATGTTTAGCAAAACATTCGATGGTTGTAGTGGTTTGACCAGATTTACCGATGGATCAAATACGACAAATTATATTCCGGGAACGTTCCTGAGCGGGATAAATACGGATACTTATGTCACACCTCAGGCTTCAGCTATGTTCAGATCCACTGGTTTAGCAAGCACATGTCCGGCGAATACTTATGATGTGACACGTCAACAATTTAACGATGCGGGCAAACCATGGTGTCAAGAATGTCCAGCACACACAACATCACCTGCTGGTTCAACAAGCGCTTCACAATGCGTATGCGATGAATTAAACAACTATTACGGCACTGCTGGATCTTGCACATATTGCAATACAAGCAACGGATATACCTGGGATGGATCATCATGCGTGTGCGAAAGTCCTTATATAGAAGAAGATGGCTTCTGTCATGAAGAATGTCAACCTGGTTATGATTGGGATGGTTCAATTTGCGCCCTATCCTGTGGTATTGGAGAAATAGACGATGGTGAAGGCAATTGTATTTGTGATGAAAGTTCCGATTACTATGGTGATGCTGGTTCTTGCGAATATTGTGATACATTGAATACTGGTTATTATTGGGACAGCGAAAACAATTCTTGCGAAAGCACTTGTAACGAAGCAAATGGTGAATGGTGGAACGGTATGGAATGTGAATACGCATGTGACACTGGCTATGAATGGATGGCAGGTGGTTGCCAATCAATTTGTAGCGATGGTGAATGGTGGAATGGTTCGGAATGTGAATACGATTGTGGCGAAGGAGCAACGTGGTCTGCCGGAGGTTGTAATTGCGATGAAGGCTCTGGCTATTACGGCGCACCACCTTGCATTTATTGTGATGTAGATAATGGGTATGAATGGGATGGGTCATCGTGCGTGTGCAACGGCCAGGAAGATGATGGCGTTTGTCATGAACCTTGTGATATAGATTTTGAAATATGGGATTCGACTTCACAAAGTTGTGTCAAAATCTGTCCAGATTATTCAAGCAGCGCAACAAATGGCATGATTATATCAAATGGATCGTTAATCATAGAAGAAGGTGTTGGAATACCGCTTAACAACGCATGTATCCAAGCGCGTATGTTTGTACAGGATCCTGGTATATTCCTGCAAACCGGCGATCCGTCCGATATTGATTTTGACGATAATAATGTTTCAATGATGTATTGTGTATACAACCCGTCAACCAGTGATTATGATTATGCTTGCACCCAAAAAATGGCCATTTGCAGTGCTAATGAAGCATCTAGTATCTTACAAATGAATGCATTTAACAAGCTTTTTGCTTATGTCGATTTGATGGGATATACAGAATCAGATTTAGCAAATCCAGCGTCATTATTCGCTTATACCCCACAAAACGCACCGTTATATGAAAGATGTTCTGTATCTTCTGTATGTCCAGCGCACTCTACAACTTTACCATCCGGACCAATTGCTGAATTGCCAGGCGCGGAAATCGATGTTGATGACAATGGCGAAATAGCCCTTAATGAATGTGTTGCCGCACGTGTTTATGGTTCTTTGGGTGGTATTTTAGATTCTGAAATGGCTGCGAATACTGGTCTTTCGTGGTTATATAATTTAATGGTGCAACAAGATACTTTTGATTCTACAAATGCTTTGAACCAAGTTGATGCACCAGTTGAAGTTGCTTTCTGTTTCTATAATGAAAATACCGGCAATTATGATGGGCCATGTTCACCTGCTGTGACAATATGTACAGACTCTAATAGCGCAGTCCAGGGATTTATATCTGCTGGCGCTTCGACAATGTCTCAGGCGAATTTAGTTATGGGATTGCTTGGTGCAAATATGTCGGCTTTGACACCACAAACATTATCACAAATTTATCCTTATACTGGATCAACAATCCAGGCATACGATATCTGCGACAGAACATGCGAAGATGGTGATGAATGGTTTGATTGGATGGAAGGATGCGTGGAGACAGAAGAACACCAATGCGAATCCCAAGACGAATATCACCATTGGGTTGATGATTCTTGTGAATATTGTGATCCAACAACACATACTTGGGACGGGACAAATTGTGTTGAAGATAGTACAGTATGTGGCGCAGGTGAAGTTGACGACGGTACTGGTATTTGTGTATGTGATACGGGCATCAACTATTACGGCGATGCCGGTTCCTGTGAATATTGTGATCCAGAGACACATACCTGGAACGGATCGGCTTGTGTGTTGAATTGTGGCGAAGGTGAAGTTGATAATGGAAACGGTGGTTGTGAATGTGATACTGCAAACAACTATTACGGCGATGCCGGTTCCTGTGAATATTGTGATGTAAATTCTGGTAATTATGAGTGGAGAGATGGGGACTGTGTATCCACATCCCTATGTGGCGATGATATTGAATATAATAGCCAATGTTATGACAGCAAATTCCAACTGACCACTACAAACACCACAGACAGTTTTTCATTTAAAATATCTGCGGCTGGTGAATTCTATATCGATTGCGGTGCGGGTGGTAATTTCAATTCAACCGGGAATCAGGTTGGTTATTTGAACAGAAACAACACAACGCAAACAACATATACATGTACATGGACAAATGCCGATTCACATGTAATAAAATTTGGTGGTGCCGCAACGGGATATAGCACTGATTCAAACACCGCTGCAATAACATTTAATATAGTATCCGGTTATACTTCTAGCAATACACCAAAAATCGCTGGAATCTCTGGATCATTGGGTGCAATATTCGGAACGGTTAGCAACCCATCAACTGGTCAATCACAGCCAAGATTTTATCAAACATTTTACAATGCATGGCAGATGACTGGTTCAATACCATCGAATTTATTTAGCGGTATATCCGGCACACCGACAAGTTATATGTTTGACGGCACATTCTATTTTTGTCATGGTTTAACCGGTTCAATACCATCTGGATTATTTGGTAATTTATCAGGCGCACCAGCGGAAAGTATGTTTGAAGAAACATTCTATTATTGTCGTGGTTTAACCGGTTCTATACCATCCGGACTGTTTGGTAACATATCAGGTACCCCAGCAAGCAGTATGTTTAGCGACACTTTCTATTATTGCAGCGGTTTAACCGGTTCTATACCATCCGGATTGTTTAGTGGTATTTCTGGTGCACCAGCAGAGTCTATGTTTCAAAGCACATTCTATGGTTGCACTGGTTTAACCGGTTCTATACCATCCGGTTTGTTTGGTAATATATCAGGTGCACCGGCAAGCAATATGTTTGGCGACACATTCCGGGATTGTAGTGGTTTAACCGGTTATATACCAGCGAACCTGTTTTCTGGTATATCTGGGGCACCTGCAGAAAGTATGTTTGCAAGCACATTCTCTGGCTGTAGTGGCTTGACTGGTTCTATACCATCCGGTTTGTTTGGTAATATATCAGGTGCACCGGCAAGCAATATGTTTGGCGACACATTCGGTGGTTGTAGTGGGTTAACCGGTTCTATACCATCCGGTTTGTTTGGTAATTTATCAGGCACCCCGGCAAGCGGTATGTTTTCCAATACATTCACTGGTTGTAGTGGTTTAACCGGTTCTATACCATCCGGATTGTTTGGTAATTTATCTGGCACACCGGCAGAATGGATGTTTGGCTTTACATTCTTTGGTTGTAGTGGGTTAACTGGCTCTATACCATCCGGTTTGTTTGGTAATATATCAGGTGCACCGGCAAGCAATATGTTTTTCGCAACATTTTATGGATGTTACGGATTAACCGGTTCAATACCATCCGGATTATTTGGTAATTTATCGGGGGCACCGGCGGCAAACATGTTCAACGAAACATTCGCTGGTTGTAGTGGTTTAACCGGTTCTATACCATCCGGATTATTTGGTAATTTATCCGGCGCACCTGCAGAAGCTATGTTTTTAGCCACTTTTCAGGATGCTGGTATAAGTGGTTCAATACCATCGAATTTATTTAGCGGTATATCTGGGGCACCTGCAGAAAGTATGTTTGAAAACACATTCGATGGTTGCAACGGTTTAACCGGGTTTACAGATGGAACAAATACAACAACATATGTTCCGGCTGATTTCTTGGCAGATATAAACACAAATACAAGTGTTTCAGAACAGGTACCACGTATGTTTAGATACACGCAATTAGATAACTCTTGTCCGGCAAATACTTATGATGTTACGCGTCAACAGTTCAACGATGCTGGCAAGCCATGGTGTTCGCCATGTCCAAGCGGAACACACTATACCAGCACCGGCGCAACATCTGTCAATCAGTGTTGTAGCGAAGGTTATGATTGGGATGGTACACAATGTTCGGTGCTTTCTGTGATTGATTTAACATGGATTGTAGACAACCAAACATACGATACTTCAACATGCACAGTTAATGATTTGGTAACCTTGCCCGAAGAACCAACCAAAGACGGTTATACTTTTATGGGTTGGACTTTACAGCAAGAAGCGCCACTTGAATAATAAAAATCGCGATTTTTCTTGATTTCCGTAAAAAAACAATATATTATAAGTCCCGCTGAATAGTCAGAACTGAATAATCGATGGTGTCTTTTGGTCCCATTCGAGATAAGGATTCTGTCAAATGTTCGGCACAATAAAAACCAAAATAAAAGGATAAAATTATGGCAAGAGCTGGTGCAAAACGTAGCACACGTAAATTAAAGATTGGACGCTCACTTGGCGTAAATCTTTGGGGTCAGGCTAAATCCCCATTTAACAAACGCAAATATAAACCTGGACAACACGGTCCAACATCCCGTGGCGCATCTTCATCTGATTATGCAAAACAGATGCGCGCAAAACAAACATTAAAGGGATACTATGGTAATATTGGCGAAAAGAAATTCCATGCTTACTATGCAGAAGCAAACAATATGAAAGGCGACACACCTGAAAACTTAATCGGTTTGTTGGAAAGACGTCTTGACGCAGTTGTATATCGTTCAAAATTGGCACCAACAGTTTTCTCTGCCCGTCAATTGGTAAGCCACGGTCATATTTATGTTAATGGCAAACGCGTTAAAATTGCTTCTTATCGTGTAAATCCTGGTGATGTTATCACAGTAAGCGAAAAAGCAAAACAAATGCCATTAGTTGTATTGGCTTTGGAATCTGGCGAACGTAATTTCCCAGATTATATCACAGTAGATTCTGCTGCTTTCACAGCAACATTTACTCGTGTTCCTGAATTTGCAGACGTTCCATATCCGGTTCAAATGCAACCAGAATTGGTCGTTGAATTCTATTCACGTTAATATAAACGCGATGGTTTTAAATCCCGCGTTTATGCGGGATTTTTTATTGCTTTCAAAGTGAAACATTGGTATAATTTATATGATAAAAAAGGTATAAAAATGGCAGATGATAAAATTGTTTTAACTGGGATCAAACCAACTGGAACGCCACATATTGGGAACTATATTGGTGCGCTGAAGCCATTGGTTGAAATGTCCAAAAACCATAAAACTTTTATGTTTATCGCTGATTTACACGCATTAAATACTATGCATGATCCAAAAGAAATCAAACAATACACTTATGAAATGGCGGCATCTTTGATCGCTATGGGTTTGAATTTGGACAATGCCGTTTTATTCCGTCAATCTGATATAAATGAAATATACCAATTGTCTAACTTTTTAATGAATGTCACACCAAAAGGTTTGATGAATCGCGCCCACTCTTATAAAGCGATGGTTGAAAAGAATACTGAATCTGGTGCTGATGTTGATGCCGGGGTTAATATGGGTTTATATACATACCCTGTTTTGATGGCGGCCGATATATTGCTTTATAATTCTGATATTGTCCCGGTTGGTAAAGATCAAAAACAGCATGTTGAATTTGCACGCGATATTGCCGGCTATTTCAACAATATTTATGGCGAAACTTTCAAATTACCAGAACCTGTCATTGGCGAAGAAAGCGGTACTATTCCGGGGCTTGATGGACGCAAAATGAGCAAATCTTATGATAACACTATACCTTTATTTGCGCCAAGCAACGAATTAAAGAAAAAGATTATGCGTATCATCACTGATTCAAAGACACCTGAAGAATCCAAGAACCCTGATGAATCTACGATATTTCAAATGTATAAACATTTCGCAAATGAAAAAGAAATCGCTGAATTTCGTAAAATGTTTTTAGATGGTGGTATGGGATATGGAACTGCAAAAACAATATTGTTTGAAAAGATAGATTCGGTATTAACACCTGAACGCACAGAATATGAAAGACTGATGGCCAATAAAAACGAAATCGATGCGATATTAAATACTGGGGCTGAACGCGCGCGCATTGTTGCAGCAAAAACTATATCGAAAGTTAAAAAGAAGATGTTGGGATAAAAATAATGAAAAAGAGAGAGGGAAACATCATGAAAAAAACTATTATATGGATTGCTTCTGTAATTGGCATGGGCGCTGTTATGGCGTTGGCTTATAACACACTTACCAAAACGAAAGAAATTCGCACAATAAATGTTAGTGGTGAATGTTTAACATCTGCGCCAAAAGACAGAACTGCTATTACTCTGCGTGTAACAACCCTCGATAAAAATGCCGCACTATCTATGAAGATGGCAACTGAAAAAATGGCAGCTATTACTGATTATCTCAAAACGATAGATGTTAAAATGCAAACAACTGAATTCAATTCTTATGAAAAAACAGAATGGGATCATGCATCGCAAAAATCTGTGAATCTTGGAATTGAAACACGTATTGCAATCGAAGTTTCCGCAAAAGACCCGTCGATAATTGAATCTTTGTTAAATAAATATGCTGGGCAAGACGATATTTACACAGAAAACCTTCGTATGTTTACAAGTGCTGAAACATTAAAACCTGCACTTGAAAAATGTTTAGGTATCGCCGTAGAAGATGCACGCACCCGCGCAAATGCGTTGGTTTCAACAAATGGGTTAAAGGCCGGAAAATTATTATCTGTATCATATGATAACGTTTCTTATAATGAACGTCCATATGCTAATTATCGTGTAATGGGTGCAAAAATGGCGTCCACAGCAGAAGAATCTTTTGATACAGGCGGCACTATCGTTGGCAAAGATACAGAAATAACAGTTAATGTGTCTGCAACTTTTGAAATAAAATGAATGAAATAATTGCTGAATTTGTCGATTATTTGTTGAATACGAAAAATTATTCAACACACACAGGCGCGGCATACGAAAGCGACATTCACGATTTTACAACTTTTTTTGCACGTTTTAATGATGGCAATGTTGAAATAACAGATATTGCGCGCGCTGATACTTTTACTTTTCGTGCGTGGCTGGCCGATCGCGCAAAACGTGAATTAACACACAAATCAACCGCACGTGCTTTATCATCACTGCGCACCTTTTATAAATGGTTATCTAAATATAAAAACATTCAAAACGAAGCAATTGGTTTAATATCTTCACCAAAAGTTCCACGAAAATTATCAAAAGCAATTGAAACAACTGATGTTGCTGATATGCATGATGCTATTCGTGCGTTAGACGCCAATGAACCATGGGTTTCCGCACGCGATTGGGCTTTGGTTGTTTTGATATTTGGATGCGGATTGCGTATTAGTGAAGCATTGGGATTAAAGAACAGCGATGTTGTGAATGCGCCTGAATCTTTACGCATTGTTGGCAAAGGAAACAAAGAACGCATCGTTCCAGTATTGCCGGCGGTAAATACTGCAATTGAAAAATACATGAAAATAAATCCGTTTGGAACACGTGGCGAAGAGCCACTATTTCGTAGCGTGCGTGGACTTCCTATGTCGGCACGTATGGCGGAAAAAGTTATAGAAAACCTGCGCCATTATTTGCAGTTGCCGGATTACGTCACACCACACGCGCTGCGTCATACATTCGCAACTGCTCTGCTTTCCGGTGGTGCAGATTTGCGTTCACTGCAAGAGTTATTGGGGCATTCATCATTGTCCACAACTCAATTATATACAAAAGTTAATATGGCTGAAATTATGGATGCATACAAACACGCACATCCATTGGCACAAAGCGATGATTAAAAAAATGCCCCGCAATCGCAGGGCGTTTTATATTATCTTGAAAAATTATTTTTTCCAAAATGCAAAACCACGTCTTTCTTTGTGTTCTTCGCGAGATTTGCGTTCTTCACGTGCACGACGACGTTCTGCACGACGTTCTTGGAATCTTTTTGCAGATTCTTCATCGCGTTGAATCAATTTCAAAGTTGTAACAGATAATTTACCGTTGCGAACCTCTTCTTCAAATTCAACAATGTCGTTTTCATTCAAAAAACGAATTTCTGCTGCCTTTAATGCAGATGAATGAACAAATACATCATCTGTGTTACCATCTTCGTTTGGAGTGTCCGGGGTAATAAAGCCAAAACATTTTTTACCGTTATACCATTTAACCTTTCCTTGACGCATAATACAATCCTTTCTCATGCTTGTTATGGTTGCTGTGAAAACCTTTCAACAACCTTAATATATTCTATATTATTTTTGAAATAAAACGCAAGCAAATAAAAATGGGGATATGTTCCCCTATTTTTATTTTTTATAATAACGTTGTAATTCCTTCATTATGAAATTAAAGAACTTACCTGCCATTGTGTCCATTGGCACCGACCAATTTGCATAAGAATAAGGCATGGCAGATACCAAAATAAACTTTGCCATCCAACGGAATATTCGTATCTCTTGATCCTTAGTCAATTTTGCAGGAGCATTTTGGACATAAAACACTTCGTTTTCAACAGCATTATCAACCTTTTCTAAAATAGTGTCTGTTATCTTTGGCGGGTAGTATATTGTCGATATTTGTGGGAAGCCATCAAACAACATATCCTCATTGCCAACACTGTATAAAATGTTCCAGCCAATACGATCAAACAAATCTTCGACACAATCACATATCATCAAATTATATTTTTTCACACCTTCGATATGCAAAATTTCGGTTTGATTTTCAATTTCATTTGCTGATTTTGTTTTTTTGACTTCGGCACGACGAGATTTTTCATATGCGCCATGTGTTTGATGTTCAAATTCAAAAAAGGTTCGAACCTGGCAAATGATTTCCATTGGAATTATTTGTCCGTTTTGCCCGATGTTCAAAACCAATTTTGCATCACGATATCCACGTGGGTTTGCGATATTAAAAAATTTATCACGCACAGCAATTATTTTTTCAGGCCACATTTTACATATACGTTCAATAAATGTACGCGCCTGGGGCACTAAATCAAACAAACATTTAATACGCCACACGTCTTCTAATCTAGCATACGGGGTTCTTACTTTGTCCAAAGCACGAACAAGTTCAGCAGAAATCTTTTGATGTCCAGAACCAATTATTCCAAGAACAGCAGCAGATGCATCCGTAATATAAGATTTTTCGAATTTCTCGTGTATTTTATCAGAGATAGCTTTTGCAGATGCGACGCGTTCTGTTTTTGCAATTACATCATATGCCGTTTGCGCTACTTCGTTAACATAATCATTGTAATATTTTCCGGTGATTTTATCTATTGCACGCGTAACACTTTTTTGTGCGCCGACAATAACGGTTACTATTGAAGATACAGCCAATTCTATTTGGTGTCCTTTGGTAGCTACAAAAAATTGGTTACGCATTGGATCAGCATCAAGACGATGATTCACTAAATATGGTTCCAATGGGTTAATATCTGAAATTGTAATTGGCGAATTTATAGCACTGTCTGTTTCATAATCATATGCATGCACAGCTGCCTTAGGGGCACCAAAACATTTGCCAATATACAAAAATACTTCACGAAACCAATCCATAGAATTTGTGTAAAGGTTCGTTAAATATTCATGTGTAGCGACATCTATACAACCTGAATTTAATGCATCATCGATTATTGTCAGATTTTTTTCATCGTGCAATTTTGTCGCAAGAAAAACATCTTTTGGGGCCTTGGTATCAGACATAAAAAACCTTTTTATTATTTCATTATTGGGAACAAGATAACATCTCTTGCTGTTGGTTGGTTAAAGACAATCATAGCCAAACGATCGATTCCCATACCAACACCAGAAATTGGTGGAAAACCATGTTCCATAGAACGAACAAAATCATTATCTGGATTGAATGCTTCTTCTTCGCCCCCGGCAATATTTTTTGCTTGTTCTTCAAATGCAGCCAATTGTTGAATTGGATTAACAAGTTCTGAATAACCTTTGCATAATTCCCCCCCAGCAACTAATAGTTGATACATATCCAATCTACGATCATCTTCGTTATTATGACGTGCAAGAGGAACCATATATGTTGGATAATTATACAAGAATGTTGGCTGGACTATTTGATTACGGATTTTGCGTTTATAAACATAATCAACCAATGTCGGTATAGATTTTAAATCATCTAATTCACCAGATGGGAACATACCCTGGGCAACCAATTGGTTGCGTAATTTATCAACATCATCAAAATCAAGTATGCTGCAACCGAATAATTCGTTCATTTTTGCAGTATAGTCTATCATTTCATATTTACTGAAATCTAACATTGTTCCCTGGTATTCGATTTGCAATGTTCCACGCGCTTTTTGAATTAACTCTTGAACCATGTTCCAAGTAAAATCTATATTGCGTTTATAATCCCAATATGCAGCATACCATTCAATCATTGTAAATTCTTGAAGATGCATTGCATCCATACCTTCGTTACGGAAATCTTTTGCGACTTCATAAACCCTGTCAAAGCCGGCACCAATTGCCTGTTTTAAGAATAATTCAGGGGAAATACGCAATTGAAAATCAGCATCTAAAGCGTTGTGGTGGGTTGTAAATGGTTTTGCTGCTGCACCCGAAGCAATGTTTTGCATGATTGGTGTTTCTATTTCCAAGAATCCATTTCTGTTCATATATTCACGTAAATTATGTGTCATTTGGAAACGACCAAGCAAAGCTTTTCTTGCGTCTTCATTTGAAATAATATCCAAATATCTTTGGCGATAACGTGTTTCCATATCTGTAAGCCCATGGAATTTTTCAGGCAATGGACGCAAAGCTTTCGCTAATATTTCATATTTAGAAACACGAACTGTTAATTCCCCGGCAGTTGTATGATAAAGTGTGCCAGTAATACCGATAAAATCACCTAAATCGACATTAGATTTCATAAATTTATAATTTTCTTCGCCCAATTCTTCACGAGACATGGAAAATTGAATTTCACCTTCGATGTCATAAATACGACCGAACATTAATTTACCAAGCCATCTTAGCGCCGTAACACGTCCAGCCAACACCACAGGTGTATCATCTGCCAATTCGCGTGCTTCACAAATTTTATGGGAACGATCAAATTTATCTTTCCAGACAACACCATCACGTTGTTTTATATTTTCAACCTTTTGTAAACGCGCTTCTAATTCGTTTGTAGATATATTTGTGTTTTCTGGCATCTTTATTTCCTTTGTTAGTTATTATAAAAAAACGGACACATA
>CAMVAB010000021.1 GCA_947165335.1 uncultured Pseudomonadota bacterium
TGGTAGACGCGCTGGATTTAGGTTCCAGTGGGGCAACCCATAAGAGTTCGATTCTCTTTACCCGCACCAAATTCCAAAACGCCTGTTAAAAAAAGGATATATATGTCAAAAGGTTTTAAAAAGATATCGCGAAAAATTTTATCACCCCTATTCTTTAATCCACTGGTTCAATGGATTTTGGCTTTAATTTTAGCTGGCGCAACTTGGTTTGTATTCTTGACATCCAAACACAAATTTACAAACACAGAATCTTTAAAGCAGTACCGCAAAAAACCTGTTGTTTTTGTGTTTTTCCATGGACGCTGTGCGATGTTATCACCTGTCATCAAATCTGCACACATAAAATCGTATTGTGTTGCGTCCCGCCACAAAGATGGTCGGATGATGGCGCGTCTGCAAAGATTATTTGGATTGCGCGCGGTTTATGGCTCTAAATCAGATGGCGCAGTTGCAGTTTTACGCGAAGGTGTTCGTGTTATGCGCGAAACAAATATGTCTATGTGTGTTCCTGTTGACGGTCCATCCGGACCGGCCATGCATGTTCAAGATGGGGCTTTATATTTTGCCCGTATGACTGGGGCCCCTATTGTTCCATGTTGTTTTTCATGTTCGCGACCAATATATATGAACAGATGGGATAAATTTATGGTGCCAAAATTATTTGGAACTATTACTTGTCGAATTGGCGAACCTATATACATAGATCCAAAATTACGCGGTAAAGATTTTGAAAATAAACGTGCTGAGATAGAAGAAATTATGGTTCGACAATTGCGCGAAATGGATGGCGAATTTAAATTGCCTGATGTTCCACGCGGAATCAAAGCAAGTGAATATAAAAAAATTAACCGGAAATAAAAAACGGTCGTTTTAGCGACCGTTTTTTATTTAGAATTTCTGTGGAAGGAAGGAAAACCTTTTAAGAAATCCAATATACCTATGTACATAGATATATAATCATAAGTATCACAATTATTCAAAAAGTCAAGCAATCAACAGAAATATTATTTATTTTCTTTGAAATATAAATCTAAATATTCGCGCAACAGTGCTTTTTTCACCCCTGTATGTCGTATGCCGTTTGCAAAACAATCTTCAAAATCATTAAATCCGGCAGCTTCCCAATCGATAGCCGCAACGATTTCAAAAGTTTTTGGATTTATCAGAATATTATCCCATAAATCGTTTTGATTCCATCCACACATAATATGCGGTTTTTCGTTTTTATTAGGTTTTAAATCACGAATTTCCGCGGGGTCAGCCTTGCCCACAACATATAAAAATCTAGCCAATTGTTTTGCAATTTTGACTGCATATTCATCCTGTTGTTCTTCTGAGAATTTACGGAAAGAAATACCTTTGACATATTCGTATTTACGCACAGCCAAACCATTAAAATCAACTATTTCCATTTTTGGTATTTTTACCGGGGATATTGGACGCAGCGCATCTGTTATACGTTTTTCACGAATCGCTATATCATGCCCATTATTATCCGACGGAAATTTAAACACCCATTTATCATCAACAGATACTACAAAATTGGCACATCTGTAACCATAAGTATATTTTATGGTTGGATGACGTTTCGTGCTAAAACTTTTAGCGAATTTTATATATTTACGAATCGGTGTTTTTAATTCTAAACGCAAACGTCTGCGAACAAATCGCAACGGAATAAAAGCACATAAAATATTTATCAACACTTTTTTCATACACATAAAGATAGGACAAAATTCCAGTTTTTGCAAATATTATATGCAAATAAAAAACGGTCACAATAGCGGCCGTTTTTTAATTTCCAGCAAACAAGTTTAGAAATTACATCTGAATTTGAACATACCTGTTTGAGAAGTATATTCATCACGAACTTCTATGTCATAATTAACTGAAAAATCAAGGTTACGATGTTTCATACCTAAACCAAAACCAAATTCACCACCAACGCGTGATAAACGTTTTCCATCAAGCGAATAGGAATCAACGCCTGGCAGTGTAACCGTTGCAGTATTTTTGTCAGATAACAAATCATATTTAATTGCTGCATTTAACTGTGGAACAAATGTTGTGTATCTGTCTGCGACCACATTCAAAGCATACTTCGTTCCAAATACAGCGGTTAAGAAATCGTTATCTTTCAAACTTGTTTTGACATCACTAGAATTCACATAATCTTCAGCATTAACATGCAAATAACGTAAACCTAGTTCTGGGGTTAAACCTGATTTGAAATCATAACCTGTTGCGATAGCAGCACCATATGAATCGACATCATAATCAGATTTCACAAGTATCCCCAGCGCATCGCCAGATTCTGAATAATCAGACCACGTATAATTCAAAATAGCATTTGCATACCATTGTGTTGGTTTATATTGACCGTATACAAATACAGTATTTGAATCGATTTCTGTATCACGTTTTGACCCGTCAACATCCGAATGAGCATACGCATAACCTGCCCCCAATGTGAAATGTTTATTAAAGTTACCGTCTAACCCAAAAGCAATCCCACGTGTATAACCATCAAACGCGCCTCTGTTTTTTGCTTTGTTAAACAAACCTTGGGCCCAAACGCCACCAGATGTTAATTTAATATCACCACCATTACGACCAATCATTGGTGCCCCCATACGTGCAGACGCCAAATTCGTTACGGTATTTTGAACAGATGTTGCGACAGATTGTACGACAGATTCTTTTTCAGGATGTATTGCTGTCGTTGCGTGTTCAACTTCTGCTTTAGCTTCTGGGGTTCCTTCAGCTAATTTTTCTTGCATCTTGATTGCTAATTCATTCAATTTATCAGATGAAGAATCGGTTAAATGAGCAACTGTAGCAGCGGTTTCATCAGAAACGTTGTTATCTGTTGCGATTTCTTCGATGGTTTTACGAGTCGCTATTACATCGCCACCATCCCAAGTCAAATTATAAATAGGACTTGATGTTGTTAAACCACTTTCATCCCATGCAATATTAGCAAAAGATTTATCGCCAAACACTTTATAGGTTCCGGCCTCTTTCATTGTTAATTTCAATGTTCCATTTCCAGTAAATGTGCCTGCTGTGATCTGTGCGGTATCACCAGAACGCAATGTCGCCAACATATCACCATTTAATGTGATTTTGCTAACATCAACATTATGTGTACCGATATTCATTGTCGCACCAGAATTAACAGTTAAAGCACTTGCACTATCAACACCGTTAACATTGTTATTAAATGTGTTGGTTCCGGATATCAATGTCATATTGCCGATATTTAAATCGCCACCATTAAATGTTGCATCTGCCAAAGAAGCATTTTCAACAATAATGCCACGATCCATATCTTTGATGTTCACAGTACCTTGGTTAATTTCAAGGTTATTTAAAGCGGTATAATATTTACCTGTTGTGCGTTCTTGATGTGTTTCTTCGTCAACGATTGTTTGATTAGTATCTGTTATTTTTGTTGCATTCCACACAGCCCCATTTGACAATGATAAATTAAAATTATTCACTTCAAAATATCTGTCTTCTGGACGATTGTCGTAAAGATAATCTACGACAGTATTTCCAGTCCAATATGATTGCGCATTTGTTAAATTAACATTAACATAGGCATCTATCACAGAGCCAGAATTGCCAGATGAACCAGGATTAGAATAAAAATTAAAGTTAACATCACCGTTTAATTTTACTGTATTTCTTCCAGATTCATTAACATTAACTGTCGCATATCCACGTGCCAAAATCGCATTCTTTGCATTAACAGTCAAATTACCATCCAAATCAATCCAACCGTTACTCATTGCTTCGATACCGGTTTCATCAGCTGTCAAATTTATATTTTTTGCTTTTATGTCTACGAAACTTGTATCTGCTTTTGCCTTTGTTACATCAGCCGAACCAAACCCGGCATGGATGGCAGCATCTTCAGCGATTATATTAACATCGCCTGTTGATTCTATTGTTATTTGACCTTTTTTATAATTAGCTAAAATTCCATCGTACCCTGACACCGTCAAATTATCTGCGACAACATGTATTGTTCCTTCATCACTTGCTTGCAAGGCATTGGCGCCACCAGAGAAAGCAACTGTGTGCCCCCTTACTGAAACATCTGCTCCTTCTTCACTTAATAATCCGATTCCGTTAGCAGAAGCGATATCAATATCATAACCTACAATATTAAGAGCGGCAGTGGTTTTGCCCAAGGTTGGCCATGCTGTAACACCATAAGAATCACCTTCTATATTTATAAATATTCCATAAATATTTGCTTCGGCGTTTTCCCATATAGTTAGTGCACGGGCATCATACCCCGTATGTCTGATATCAATAGAGTTCACTGGATTTTCAGCCGAACCCAAATTAAGAACAGAATTATCGCCATCAACAAGAACCAAATATTTGGTTGGGTTTTTCTTATCTTGATCACTTGCCGCGCTTTCACCAGTTATTACAATGTTATTCGCCATCATTGTTAATTCTGCATCAGCATTTACACGCACCAATGAACCATCAATATTGATTGTATCTGCATTTAATGCGGTTTTGCCATCTGTGTCAATATATGCTGCTTCGGTGTAAAATCTTTTCGTTCTGTAATCGTCTTTATCAGTAAATGTGGTATCAATAGAATTCAATAAATCAAGCGCCGTTGTATCATCGTCAGATTTACCGTTTACAAATGTTATTGTTGAACCATTTGTTATATTGATTTCATTTGCGTTTATTGTCGCACCATCAACGACAGCATCAACATTATCAAAATTCAAAGAGCCCGCTTGTGCATTTTCATTTAAAATTGAATATGTCGCCATTGTCCAAGCAGTTGATTGTCCAAATAATCCTGTTGCTAACAATGCGTCAGTAGTTGTATTCCAATCAAGAACAGGTATCATTTCCTTTGTAAGAAGAACGTCTTTCCAATCACCACCAACATCTTGTTGATAATTGAAAGTCAAAACATCCGCATTATCCCCTTCCAAATTTAATTCACGCAAATTCAAAGTTACTGGTCCAACATACGTGTCGCTGTCTGACATAGCAAACGAACGCGCAACCATTTTATATTTAGGAAAGTCATTTCTGTACCCACCCAAGCCATTTGCTAAAGTATCGCCGACATTCATACGACGCCCTGCAAACGCAGCCTGGTTATAAATAACATGTTGGTCTGTCAATGATACATCACCCAAAACAAACACATTTTTTTGTGTTTCTGCTGGTAATACTTCAGCGATTGCGGGCGCAACCAACGAACCCAATGCGATTGCATTACACAAAATACCATAACGCAACACAGCGCGATATGCCGCGGTTAATTCTTTTAATGTGGTTTTTGATTGTTTCATAAGAGCTCTCCTTTCTATTTCATATATAAATCTTAGAACACAACAAATTTTCAAGCAAGTTTTTTATATATGAGTAAAATCATATTATGAAAAATATTTAATTGAAAAAGAAAATATATCATATATAATTGACGGGACAATATTGGGGCATAGTTTAATGGTAGAACATCGGACTCTGACTCCGCTAGTGTTGGTTCGAATCCAGCTGCCCCAACCAATATTCAAACGCACCTTTATGGTGCGTTTTAATATTGGCCTGTGGGTTATGGTTCGACAATACAACGAATCCGTCATTGCAAAAGCAATGACGCGATAAAGTTGTTTTGGTTCGACCATGAGTTGGTGTTTGCAAATGTAATGTAGCAAACACCTTACGAATGCCCCACAGGGCTCTGCCCGAGGGAATCCAGCTGCCCCAACCAGTAATAGAAAAACACACCCAACGGGTGTATTTTTTTATTACCAGGGCAGCTGGATCGGCCAGAGCAAAGCGCATGGCCAATACGAGAATACACAATTAGAAAAATCTTAAAAAATCAACCATGGAAGATTTCTTTGATTTTTGTTATTGCGTATCGAGGCGCCCAGCTGCCCCAACCAAAAATTTAACCCGTCATTGGACGGGTTTAATTTTTTGTTTAGAGTGATGAAATGATAATCAACGGTTCGGAACGAAGCATGGGTTTTTACAATATTAATATGTTGACATATTATAGTTTTGTGTTATTTTTGTGACTATAAATACAGAGAAGACCAATGCTAGAATTTTATAAAACAACTAAGAAACCGGATATAAAAAAATTGCTTTTTAATGAAAGCGTTGCTCCATATAATGCTTTTTCGGGAACTCTTGTTTTAACAAATGAATTGCCACAAATTAAGGAATTAAAAAAATATATTTCAAGTGATACAAAAATTCTGACGGTTTCTGGTTCTGGTGAACAACCATTGTTTTTCAAAATGTATGGTGCAAAAAATGTTATCACGTTTGATATTTCTTTTACATCATATTTAGTTACATCATTAAAAATGTCTGCTATACAAATTTTCACAACGAATACAGAATACAATATGTTTTTAGATGATTTATATACAATAAAAACATTAGATGATTTATCTCAAAAAAAGTATTTATCAAAGGCAGTGCAGAATCTGAATGAAGAAAATAAATTTTATATGGAAAAAACAATTCTGTATCAAGATAGACATGGATTGTTGTATCGTAATAGTTCGTGCAATTTTTATTCTTTGAATCAAAAAGAGTTCGATTTGTTGAGAAAATCACTTAAAACAAATATACCGTTTATTTGGACAGATATTAAAAGATTATACAAAGGAATATATAAAGAAAAATTTGATATTATTTATTATTCTAATATTTTAAGTTTCAAAGAATCATCATCATTTAATAAAATTTTGGAAAACGCGAAACAACATTTAACCTCAACTGGTAAATTTGTTATAACGTTAGAACCGCGCAATCTTGATAAAATACAAAACGCTGTAAAAGATGTCTTTTTAAGGGGTTTTGATGTAAAAATATTACCACAAAAAGAATATTTTCAACAAATGATAGTCCAACCTGTGCGATAAATACAGTTTCAATCCTATTTTATTTTTTATCTCTTCTATTTCTTGTCCTATTTAGATAAAATCCTGATAGTAATCGGTTCGCGAATTGCGCAGATAGCACAACCAGTAATAGAAAAACACACCCAACGGGTGTATTTTTTTATTACCAGGGCGGCTGGATGCGCCAGAGCGAAGCGCATGGCGTATACGAAAATACACAATTAGAAAAATTTTCAAAAATTGAAGTTCACGAGATTTTTTTAATTTTTATTATTGTGTATCGAGGCGCCCAGCTGCCCCAACCAAGATAACCAACCGTTCGTTTCAGAGCGGTTTTTTCAATACTTTCTATGGGCGATTTATAAACAGATTGAAACTATCCCCCTATGAATACCACACAGCCGCAACAATAAAATAAATATACCCAAAACGCTTGACCAAAGTCATATTTTATAGTACAAAACATCTAAAATCGCTTTTAAAATATAAACAGGCGGAGATTTGGTATGAAAAAGATATTTATAGACGGCAGCAAAGGCACAACAGGACTGCGACTTTTCGACCGTCTTTCAGCGCGCACCGATATTGAAATTATAACACTTCCAGAAGAGTTTAGAAAATCTCCGGTTGCACGAAAAGAAGCGCTTAATGAATCTGATATCGCTTTTCTTTGTTTGCCTGACGCAGAAAGCATCGAAGCAGTCAAGATGGTTGAAAACAAAAATACTGTTATCATAGATACTTCAACTGCACACAGAACAAACGATAATTGGGCATACGGGTTCGCCGAATTGCCAAACCAAGAAGAAAAAATCAGAAATTCAAAAAGAATCGCGAATCCTGGCTGTCATGCCAGTGGATTTATCGCGCTTGTTGCGCCGTTGGTTCAACAAGGGATAGTATCAACAAATACTATATTATCTTCTTATTCTTTGACTGGATATTCTGGTGGTGGAAAGAAAATGATTGCCGAATATGAATCAAAAGACAGACCTGCTCTTTTTGATGCACCAAGAATATACGGTCTTTCACAAAATCACAAACATATTCCAGAAATGAAAAAAATTTGTGGTTTAAAAAAAGAACCTTTGTTTTCGCCAATTGTTGCCCCCTATTTTGAAGGTATGACAACTGTCGTATTTTTGCCGGCAACAAAAATCAAAGGTAGTATAGAAGATATAAAATACATATATAAATCATTGTATACTGACGGGCTTGTCCGTTTTGCAGAAAACAATGATGAAAACGGTTTTTTATCTGCTGCGGCCTTTTCTGACCGCGATGATATGGAAATTTCTGTGTTTGGGAACGAAGAAAGAATTACTCTGGTTTCAAGATTTGATAACCTTGGTAAAGGCGCTTCGGGTTCTGCAATAGAAAATATGAATATTGTTATGGGCTTGGCAAAAAATGCTGGCTTGAAAACAAGATAAACAAAGGAAGAGAAATGAAAAAAATAGAAGGTGGCGTATGTGCCCCACAAGGATTCAAAGCATCAGGAATTCACTGTGGTGTAAGACCAAACAAAACTAAAAAAGATTTGGCTTTGATTGTCAGTGCGGTGCCTGCAAGTGCAGCGGCTGTTTATACGACTAACTTGGTCAAAGGTGCACCATTGATTGTTACAAAGGAAAATCTTAAAGACGGAAAAGCACAAGTTGTGATCTGCAACAGTGGTAATGCAAACACTTGCAATGCCAACGGTATTGAAATCGCAGAACAAATGTGTGAACTTATCGCAAACGAACTTAATATTAACAAAAGAGATGTTATTGTCGGGTCAACTGGTGTAATTGGTCAACCATTAAGTATCGACCCAATAAAAAATGGTATACCTGAACTTGTTGCAAATCTTTCAGATAATGGCAGTCAAATTGCGGCCGCAGGTATCATGACCACAGATACAAAATTAAAAGAAATCGCACTGGAATTTGAAATCGATGGCGAAACTTGCAGAATTGGTGCTATCGCGAAAGGCAGCGGAATGATTCATCCTAATATGGCAACTATGCTCGTGTTCATTACATCTGATGTAAATATTGATTCTGCCCTGCTTCAAAAAGCATTAAGCAACGTTGTCAAAGATACATTCAACATGATTTCAGTAGATGGCGATACATCAACTAATGACACTGTTGCGATTATGGCGAACGGACTTGCGAACAACAAAAAAATTGTTACGGAAAACGAAGGGTATAATACATTTGTCCAAGCGCTTTATACTCTGATGACTGATTTGTCTAGAAAAATCGCAAAAGATGGTGAAGGCGCAACAAAACTTCTTGAATGTAAAGTTGATGGCGCTGAAACAAAAGATATCGCAAGAACAGTTGCAAAAAGCGTAATTTGTTCATCTCTTACCAAAGCGGCAATGTTTGGTGCTGATGCAAACTGGGGTCGTGTACTTTGTGCTATTGGGTACAGTGGCGCCAATGTTGACGTAACAAAAGTTGATGTTTCTTTCAAAAGCGCTGCCGGTAGCATAGAAGTGTGTAAAAATGGTGCCGGGGTAGATTTTTCAGAAGAAAAAGCAAAAGAAATTTTATTGGAAGACGAAATTGAAATCTTAGTATCTCTGAATTCTGGAAACGAATCAGCAACCGCATATGGTTGTGATTTAACATACGATTACGTAAAAATTAATGGGGATTACAGAACATGATAAATTTTTCAAATGCGGAGAGAGCGGAAGTATTAACTCAGGCACTTCCATATATCAAACGCTATAATGGAAAAGTTGTAGTGGTAAAATATGGCGGTCATGCAATGACTGACGAAGCATTGAAACAACAAGTTATGGAAGATATTGCTCTTCTTTGGCTTATTGGTGTTAGGGTTGTTCTTGTTCATGGTGGTGGTCCAGAAATCAATATGCTTATGGAAAGACTTGGTCACGTTCCACAATTTATTGATGGATGCAGGGTCACAGATGAGGAAACTATTGAAATAGTTCAGATGGTTCTTGCTGGTAAAGTAAATAAAACTTTGGTTAATCTTTTGAACAAGAAAGGGGTTAAAGCCATTGGTTTGTCTGGCATGGACGGGAAACTTTTGATGTGTAAAAAGAAAGACGAAAAACTTGGATTCGTTGGTGATATCGTAAAAGTAAACCCAAAAGTAATTCGTGATGTAATTGAAAAAAATTATATACCTGTGATTTCTACTGTCGGCGCTGACACAAAAGGTAACCTTTATAATATAAATGGCGATACAGCCGCTGCATATATTGCCGGCGCTTTGAATGCCGAAAGATTGATTATGATGACAGATATCGCAGGAATACTTCGCGACAAAGACGATCCTTCTACACTTATTAGGAAAATGAACGTTGCTGAGTCTGCGGAATTACACAATTCTGGCATAATTTCTGGCGGAATGATTCCAAAGGTTGATTGTGCTGTCGAAGCAATAAAAAGCGGCGTTAACAACGTGGTCATTATGGATGGCAGAGTGCCTCATTCAATTCTTATGGAATTGCTAACTAACGAAGGCGCAGGAACAATGATTATTAATCAAGGATTAAAAAATGCACGTACAAGAAGCAGATAAAAAATACATAATATCAACATATAACAGATTTCCTGTAACTATCGTTTCAGGCAAGGGTTCTATTGCAGTGGATGAAAACGGAAAAAAATATATTGATATGGGATCTGGTATTGGCGTAACAAGTTTTGGTTATTGCGATAACATTTGGCAGGATGCTATCAAAGCACAAATTAGTCTTGTTCAACATACATCTAATCTTTATTATACGGAACCTTGCACAAAATTAGCAGAATTGTTGATAGAAAAAACAGGAATGTCAAAAGTGTTTTTCTCTAACTCTGGTGCTGAAGCAAACGAATGTGCAATCAAAGCAGCAAGAAAATACGCATCTGAAAAGAAAGGTAAAGATTGTTATAATATCATCACTCTTTGGAATGGGTTTCATGGTCGTACATTGACAACCCTGGCAGCCACAGGTCAAGAACATTATCATGAACTGTTTCAACCATTAACAAGTGGTTTTAAACATGTTCATGTTGGTGATTTGTATGAATTAAAATCAGTTGCACAACCAAACACAACTGCAGCGATCATGATTGAATGTATCCAAGGCGAAGGTGGTGTGAACGTTGTTCCACAAAATTACGTTCAAGCCATAGCCGATTACTGCAAAGAAAACGACATATTATTAATTGTAGATGAAGTACAAGCAGGTAACGGCAGGACGGGCGAATTTTATTCCTATATGAATTATGGTATACAACCAGATATTGTAAGCACTGCCAAAGGTCTTGCAGGTGGACTTCCTATGGGTGCAACTCTTTTTGGTGAAAAGGTGAAAGATATTTTTGCATTTGGTGATCACGGGTCAACGTTTGGTGGTAATCCTGTTGCAGCCGCAGCAGCTGTTTCTATTGTTAAAAGAATTGATCAAAAATTACTTCGTGAAGTTAAAACCAAGGGTCAATTTGTGAAAGACTTCTTCAAAGACGATCCTGATATTGAACAGATATCTGGCATGGGATTAATGATCGGAATAAAACCTAAAAATAAAACCGCCGCTGAAGTTGTCAAGCAATGTATGGAAAACGGCGTGCTCTGCCTTACCGCTAAAGACAAAGTAAGATTGCTTCCTGCTCTTAATATTCCTTTGGATAATTTGAAAAGTGCACTGGAAGTAATAAAACAATCGTTAGCGACTTCAAAACAAAGATAAAAATAAAAGCACCTTTGTGGTGCTTTTATTTTAATCAAACAATTTTATATTTTTGAAATTGTCATGTGTTGCATTCGGAATTATTTTTATATCTTTCTCGTTTGCCCATGTCTTTGCTAATTCATATGGGACTGTTTCATCGTGTTCACCGATAAAATGTATTTGAGTTATGTTTGGTAATTTTTGCATATTCAAAGATTTGTTCAATGGTGCATCATCAAAATATTGTGTCCATTTAACATGATTTAAAACACCTGCTATCG
>CAMVAB010000022.1 GCA_947165335.1 uncultured Pseudomonadota bacterium
TTTTTGACCTTGCACCCCATTTCTGCTCCTTTTCGACCTGTTCCTGCTGGTAAGCGGCCTCTAATATTCTGTTAATCCGTGTGTCAGTTGAGCAGATGGGATGACAAATAGATGTTTTAGGTGTTTTTGTCTGATTCCTGCTGGGTTGACACATTTTCTGATGATAGACGCTGCATTAAATTTGAAACATTTTTACCCAACTCAAGTAAATCTAACACCCCTTACACGACCAAAGTTTATATTTCTGAGCCAAGTTAGATATGCGTTCGATTTCAGCAATGAGTCGAACGTATTTTTTAAGCAAATCCAATGAGAAAATGTGTATATTTTCTTGAAAAATTTAAGCTTTTAAAATTTTTAAATCAGAGCGAAATTCAAAAAGAAGTACTATCAACCAAAACAGGAATATCAAGGTCACGATATCATCGCATATGCGTTCACCCATAATTCCAACAAGTGCAAAAATATAACTCTGCTCTGTTGTGACAAAAAGCATCGCTGTTTCCCAAGCAAACATAGAAAATCGTTTATCTATAATCGGTTTTAGCTTGTTATTTTCATCGTAAACGATATGACGAACACGTTTTATTTTATACGAAAGATGTTTCACCATAAAAACAAATAAACAAATAAATATTTGGAACAACAGATTGTACCATATCCATTTTTTCTCGCAAACATTGTTGGCTACGCCAGAAAAATCATAATCATATTGAATCATATTTGGAATAGAATCCCAATGAGTATAAAACACCACAATTTCTATAATAATTACAGAAAAAATCAAAACCATGGATAAAAGGGTTCTAAACCTGATTCCCTGTATTTTATTTCCGGATATAAACTGTTTAATAAATTGTATAATAGAAGACATAGTTTCTTATTTTTTGTTTTTTTATGCAATATGTTTTTGTATGTTAAAAAACATATTTAGATGAATTAAAATTTTCGTTTTATACTGACACCAAATGACCATTTACTATATTCAGATATTGGTATATTTGATTCTTGATTTGTATAAGTAAGTTTAAAAATTGGTATAAAATCAAAAAATTCAATTTTTGTATTAGATAAAGAAAGAGTATATTTTTGAGAAATATCGCTTTCTTTAACACGTTTATTTACACCATTTTTAACGGTATCAATTTTTCCATCATAATCTACCCTGAAAAAATAAGATTCCAGATATACAATAAAGCCATAAGGCATTTCCATACCAAACCCCAAACCAGCACCATAATTATAATTAGCAAATGAATCTACTTTGGCGGTATCGCGCCCTAATTCACCAAGCAACGAAATATATTTTGTAGAATCAATATAATATGTAAAATGTGGTGCGACAGTATATGTCTGACCGCCCATTAAATAATTGTATTCATCATATACATTGTTTGCGAAAAGCAAAATTAAGCCTGATGACAATTTACGAGTCCAGTCATAATTAGTATCTATTTTAGCACCATATGACCAAACATAGCCTTCGTTTTCATACCATCCACGGCCAACAATCCCTGCAAGCCAGATATCACCTTGGTCCCAAATATAGCGAGGCCCAGTTGATCCAGCCAGATATAAATCATTATAAATGTCCCCTTTATAGACATTGGTATAAAATCCGGCATCACTCTTCCAACGCCAATTATCAGATAATTTGAATTCATAATCAGCGCCCACCGCAAAATACGTACCTTGGACATCTTTTGATCCGGTTAATTTTTCACATATACCGTTTTTTACATCGCCAATACACCCATTGTTGCTATCTGCGATACTTGCACGGGTGTCAGGTGTTCCACCATAATCAGACCAGAAATTCCAGTTTTTATTTTGACGCACCAAATACCGATATGATTCCATAATTTGTTTTACATCATCTGGCAAATTTTCAGCCGCCATAGCCATGCGTAAATAATAATCCGCACGATCCCAACGCTCGTCAGCAATATAACACAAAGCCAATTCAAAACGTGCACGTGCAAAATCAGGCCGTTCATCAAGAACTTTTCTGTAGAAATGTATTGCGTCTTCAACATCACCTTTTTTTAGCGCTGTTTGAGCTGATAAATACAAACTCTTGATTTTAGCAGACAAGTCTTCTGGCAAAGGCATTTTTGCCACAACATTTTGTTCAACCGTATCATATGAAGATACAACAGTGTTGTTTTTTACATTATTTGTCGCCCCAGCCATCGAAAGCATCGGTAAAAACAAGACCATAACAAACGATAATAACTTTTTTACCATGTATGTAATTATAACGAATAAAAACCTAAAAGCAAAATATAATGTGCAAAATTTTTCTTATCTGGATTTAAACGACAACCAGGACTATTTTAAATATATTTATTGTTTGAAATCTAGTAAAAATATCTCTTTAATTCTGCCCAAGTGTTAGAATTCTATCGGATTTTCTGTCCGATATAAACAAGTTAATTCGTGCCACGATATATATGTGTTCGTTTTCAGAAAAAATAAAAACCGGTGTTTGCCGGTTTTTATTTTTTATCTTTGATGATTGGTTCCGCCAAATACAAAACTAAAGAACATTCCCGTAGACGAAGAAGCATTATCGTTTGGACCTGTATTATATTCGTCCCCAGTCCCATCTGCATACCATTCTTCAATTACTTGTGTATTTTGGAAATCGTGTCTTGTACCTTGAACAATCACTTCCGTCACTTCGTTATCGTTATTATATGTATATGAAGGCACAGCATAAACATTTTCCAAACCAGTAGAAACATGCGCTGTTCCTTTGTAATAATTTGTAGAAAGACTAGAATAAACCCCATTACTGATTAAAAGTGTTTGGGCAGTCAATTCACCAACGCTTGCAATTGATGGTTCTTTTATATTTACAAAATTAGTTTCTGCCCCCATAGATGTATAGCTGTATGAAACTTTTAAACCATTTACTTGATTTTTTTCACCGGACTGGTCAATGCTAGTCACATTAGTATATGTCAAACCCCAATCAGATGCATTTGCAGGCAAATCGCTCAAATATGTTTTGATATCGTCGCCAGATTTTATCATCGTCACTTTATACCAATTTTTAAAAGGCATCACTATTGTTTCATTTTTTGCTGCATCGATTGTAAAAGTCGCTGAATCTGCAAATACAAATCTTTGCGCATAAGTATCATCATGTTCTTGTTTATTAACTGTTCCGTATACCGAACCTTTGAATGTTGTAGCCGAAGAAATAAGATTTTTATCTATAGACTTGCTGTCATCCATTGCGGAAAATACTGCATCAAAGAAATCTTTGTTATCATTGTCCGCAAATACTATACGCACAACATCCGAACATTGCAGACCTATCTTATAACCATAAGATTTGGCAGACAATCCGCTCAACCATTTTTTACCCGGATAACGAGACCATTCACCCTTCCCTTTGCTGACCGCGTCATATACGTTTGCTATATAACCAGGGTTAGAATTATTGGCTGTTAAATAATTTTTGGCAATATCAGCCAATGCTTCATCAGAAATACCTTCATATTTTGCACTATAAACTTCGTCTGTTATTCCACATATTTCCCAACAAGCATCAGATGACAAACCATCAAGATCAACCCAGTAATTCCAATATGGTTTAGCAAAAAAAGTTGCTGAATCTGATAGTGTATAATTTGTTCTATCAAAATCTATTGGGTATGTTATGGCGTCGCTTGTATGCAAAGGATCGTCAACCATCGTCATGCCAATCACATTATTACCATTAGTGATTAATTTAAAAAACAATTCGTCTTCACCAGAAGTGCGCAATTTTATATTACCTGTGCAAGACATATGTTGCATAAAAGAATCCACAGGATTTGTTGAAATACCGTCTGTCTGGTTTGCATCTGTATTTGGTTTGGTTGTTGGTTCGTCTGGGGCGTTGTCTTCCACATTACAGCAAGAAGGTGTTAACCCCATTAATCCAGCTAACACTAGTGTTTTTACTTTATTTGTTTTTAATTTGTTTAAAATGGTTTCGATTTGCATGGGACAACCTTTATTTATTTTTGACGATTATTAAAGTTTTTATAATAAACATTATTCAAACCTGTCGGATTTTCTGGTTTTGGTCGATTAGTTCCACCAAAACTGAAAGTAAATTGAATTCTTTTATTTTGGCCCCAATCTTGTCTATATCCTTGGCCAGTAAATTCAATATAACCTGTTTCATCAGTATAGTAATTAACGGCTGTTCCCGTCAGAATACCATCTTCGTGTTCTGTTCCTGCGAACCCATCTTTAACAGCCAAACCATTATCTTGAACGCCATCACGATAACCTGTTTCTTGCATGTTTGGATGAGGCAATTGCCAAGTTGTTGATATTGTTCCATTTGTATTTTCAAATTGAGAAACTACCGAATTATTTGTTCTGATAATTTTCACCGTATACCAATTTTTAAACGGCATAACAATAGTTTCATTTTGCAAAGCATCAATTGTATATGTTGCAGAATCGCGTCCAGTAGAAATAACCATCAATTGTTCCAAACCGTTATGATCATCGCTTTTAACATTTCCAAATGCTGTTGCTTTGAATGTTTGTGGTTGAACCGTTGACTTTGATATTTCTTTCGTAGACAAACCACCAGAATACATGCTTGTAAAACCTTCAGAATAATCAAGTGTTGCCACATCAAATGTTCCAAAATCAGAATATCTGAGATTTTGTTTCCAACCATTGGAATTAAATGACACATAGAAAGGATCTTCTTGTTCCCAATGACCTTGTCCGTTTAATATAGCATTATATATCTGGACAGAATGTGGGTTATCCCCCCCTTCTGGGTGTTTTGTTTCAATGCGATTTTTTGCCAAAAGCGCCAAATCTTGATTAGTCATATTTAAATATTTAGATTTATATTCAGTATCTGTGACACAATCTATCATCCAATCACCAGCGCCATACTGATTTGCATACTCTACATGATACACCCAATATGCTGGCGTGATAAATTTTGCGCTGCCATCAACACAAGTATTATCTATTCTGGTTAATTCATACGGATTACATATATAACGAGCACGATCCTTCATATCTCGCAGCTCTGTAACCCCTATTACATTATTTGCATTATTATCTGTATGAAACACAAAACAATGTGTATCTTCTGTTGGTTCATAAAAAACTGCTTTATCCACATTTGGCATATGTTGCATAAAAGAATCAATCGGATTCGCAGGAGCTGTATTATCTAATTGTTCTGATTGGTTATTATTTTGTGTAGTCGGATCATCTGGTGCGTTTTCATCTGTCTTGCAACAAGAAGGAAGAAAACCCATTAATCCAATTAAAAAAAGGGTTTTTGCTTTTTTGGTTTTTAAAAAATTCAATATATTCATGAACTAACCTTTTGTTTGTATTTGTAATACACAATCTTGTTTTAAATGTTTTCTGGCATTTGTTGTGTTCAAATCATACAATACTTTATAGGTATTTCAAGAAAAAATTGACAAACAACATTTAAGACAACCAAAAAGACAAATAAATTTATCTTATTTATTTAAAAATTTTTATAATCTTTATATAAAAAACTATTATTTTATAGGTTTGTATTCTTATTATAGTTGTATTTATTGATTTTATTCTCTTATAATGATAATATTCGTTCTGAATTGGGAACAAAATAATAAAAACAGAGGGAAAAAATATCATGAATCATTATCAAATTTGGCACGCAATTGAACTATTTGCCAAAGAACACGGTTTAACATGTTCTGGATTAGCAAAACGTAGCGGACTTGATCCGACTACTTTCAATAAAAGCAAACGTGCAACTGTATTTGGGCAACCGCGTTGGCCATCTACTGGGACTATTTCAAAAATATTATCAGCAACAAATGCTTCACCACAAGATTTCTTTAAATTTATAAATTCAGATGACAAAGGAATCGGCAATTCTTAAAAACCGCCGAAAAGGCGGTTTTTATCTTAAACGAACATATTTATAAAAAAATGCTTTGATGTTTTCATTTTCTGGCGGCAAAAGGTTTTCAGCGTACGGTATTGCATATTTACGCCATTTGTCATTATCAAAATTATATTGCAAATATGTATTGGTATTTTTTGTGGCTTGAAGTTGTTTTTTTAAACTGTCATCAAAAAGATAAATATTTGTTACATACATAATATCTATCAAATCATGCTTTAAAGCATAATCGTAAAGAACAGCACCACCACAAATAAAAAGCCGTTCCGTATTGCCGCATTGCTTTATAGCCTCTTCCAAAGATGGGACACACAAAACATCGCCTATTTTTTTAATGTTATATGATGAAGAACAAACTATATTTAAACGACCGGGCAACGGTTTAATTGGTAAATTTTCATATGTTTTTTTACCAAATATACATGGCCATCCCATTGTGGTATGTTTAAAATGAAAAAAATCCTGTCGGCTGTGCCATGGCATATGTGTCCCACACCCAATAATATTATTGGGGCCAAGCGCAACAATTCCACAAACGACAGGTTTATTTTTCATTGTAATACAAAAAACACGCATTTTTCGTACGTGTTTTTATATAATGTTTTTAATATGTTCCGTATATTCTTCCGCCGCCGAACACAAAGTTTACTTCTATGCCTGCGCCAGAAATATATTCCTTGTATTCACCACTTATTACAACTTCCCTTGGTAATTGGGGTTCAGAATAAGCAGCCTGTCTTTTTGGAGCCGCATACACATTGTTTAAGCCTGTTGTTACATCTGTTGAAGTTTTCCCATAAAACAACGGTTCAGAAATAGCCATGTTAAAATAATTCCCGTCGCTTTCTGAATCATATACGGAAAAATTTATACCGTTTGGTGCTTTGAAAAGCTTTGCATTTACAGCACCAGACTGATTCCAATGCACACCCCAAACTTTTTCTGGAAATGTCGCAATTGGGGGATAATCAGGGAAGGATACTTTCATCTGACCAGTAGCGCCAGCGCTATATTCCCTTATAATTTCAATTTTGTACCAACCATTAAATTCCATTTTCAAAGTATCTGTATTGACACCATATGCATATGTAGCCGTAGATACGTCTGTTAAAAAGAATTCTAACCCGGTACCAGCCGAAGCACCATGTGAGTTTGGATAATAAACCTGATCATTTGTTGTCATTACTGATACAAATGCTGTCCCTTCAAATTTTAACGGTTGAGACGGGGCCGACATACGTTTGTTTTCATCACCGCCAATATATGGCGATGCTTCGTATCTAGTTGTTTTTCCAACCGGGGCTGGGCCCTGTTTAAAACCAACATCAGAATACGCCAAAAGAGCAATCTTTTTCCCTTTAGACAAAAGATCAAAACCCGCACCTCTCGTTTCCCACAGGCCATATGATAAAATAAAATTATAAACACCGTTAGTATAATCTTTATCGGCGTTAGCGGCGGTCAAAGAATCTTTTGCCAATTGCGCCAATGCCGAATGGGACATACCTTCAAAAGTTTGATGATAAACATTTCCAGGAACATTTTTAATTTCCCATAAATTATATGTGTCATAATCAATAGCACCAAACACATAATTAGTATCCGTATCAAATCTGGCAATACTGTCGGTTACAACGCCCATATTACGATTTGCGTTATTAGGTTTATCAGAACCATAATACCACGCATATTTTGTATTATGTCCATAATCTGTATATGACAAACCACCGATATTATCACCGTTCAACATAGGATTAAATTTTGCGTATTGCCCAACATAAAAAGTCGTTGAACCTAAATCAGATATGTGTTTCATGAAAGGGTCGCTATAATCTGGCTGATCATTACCAGGTATGTTTAATGTGTTTAATGTTTTCGATTGTTGATTGAGTTCTGACTCTAAAGAATCTTTGCATGCAGTCATCCCGCCCAGTAAACCTGCAAGCAAGAAAATTTTTGTGCGAGAAACGAATAAATTTGCAAATTTTTTGATATCTAATTTGTTTAACTTAGATGTTGAGCCCTTCATGAATTACTCCTTGGGTATTAATGTTTCTATATAGTAAAATAGCACAATGGGTTATTTCGTCAATAAAAAAATACACTATTTTCTTTATGATTATTATATTTCAAACCCGTTATAAAAAACTTGATTTTGGTTTTCTGTATGCTATTCTGTGTTTCCCTTGCCCCCTTTTAAAGGCAAAAAGAGGTAAAAAATGACATTAGATTTAAATATTGTACAAAATGTAAAGGCGCCGGTGTATTCAGAAGTTGCCCCATCCGTCCCATCATGGACCGTTGAATACATGACAAATAATGAACGACATAAGAAAAGCTTTTTGGACATTACAAAAGCATACGAATTTTATAAACAGATTGTTGATTCTTTGTCAAAAAGAATGCACTGATAACAAAGGAAACAATATGATAAAAGTTGCTGCTGCCGTTATAAAATACGAAGACAAAATTTTGTTGATGCGTCGCGCACCAGATCAGAGTTTTGCAGGTTTTTGGGAATTCCCTGGTGGTAAGGTTGAACAGGGCGAACGAGTAACAGAAGCGCTTAAACGTGAATTAGATGAAGAATTATGTATAAAAGCCAAGGTTGGGAAACTTATTACACATGTTCCTTTTGGTAGATATGAAGTTTTTGCATATAATGTAACATATTATGATGGTTTAATAAAATTAAGTGTACATGACGATATGGAATGGGTTTCATTGAATGAAGCATTAAAATACAATTTATTAGCTGCCGATAAAAAAATTATTATGTATATAACAAAAACCAAAGAAAAAAAAGAACAAACAAGTAATTTGTTTTGGGCAGAACATATAACTCGTCATATATCAAGGCCAAAATTTGACAATCAAAAACAAGCATGGGTTGTTATAAAAAATGAAGGTATGGCAGAAGAAAAAACATATGTTTTTGAAAATGACGAAGGCGCTATGGATTTTTATATTGCCGAAGCGAAAAAAATCTTGAATCCGTTTTTTGACCAACCACAAAACACGCATTCATAATAACTAAAAAGACGATTGTCTATAAAAACCTAGGGATTCAAACAGATTGTTTGACTCCCTATTTTTTTACATAATTTGGTTGTGAATTCGGGCATTATGTCATTAACAACATTTTGTTTTCCAATTCAAATCACGATACGATGTCCGAATTCATAAATGTATAAACACCAAACGGCCTAATGGTCGTTTACTTTTTTCGCATTTTTTAAAGATAAAAAACACTTGCGCAAAATAGCAATTTTTTTCTAGAATTTGAATTGAAGGAAGGATAGCGTGTTAAAAATTGCTCGTTTCCGTTGCATTTTTTCAACAGCACTTGTTGTGTTGGTGCTGGGTTTTATGTCAAATTTTGCATACGCAGCATGTAATTCCAATCAAATTGAATATAACAACAACTGTATCAACAGCGAATTTGAATTAACAACTACAAACACCACAGACAGTATTTCATTTAAAATATCTGCAGCAGGTCAATTCTACGTTGATTGTGGTGCTGGCGGTGATTTTAATTCAACAGGTAATCAGGTTGGTTATTTGAACAGAAGCGACACAACGTTAACAGCATACACATGTTCATGGGCAAACGCCGATTCACATGTAATAAAGTTTAGCGGTAACGCAACTGGGTATGATAAAAAACATGACCACTCTGCAATAACTTTCAATATGCAACCAAATACAGCAGAGTCTTATTCTAATGTTCAAAAAATCGCTGGTATTTCCGGATCGTTGGGTGCAATATTCGGAACTGTTGCCAATCCAAGCATTGGTCAATCTCAACCACGTTTTTATAGCACATTTCAATACGCATCAAATATGAGCGGTTCAATACCATCCGAATTGTTCAACGGTATATACGGCGCACCGACAGACTGGATGTTTGCTAATACATTCGGTGGTTGCCGCAGCTTGACAGAAATCCCAGAGAACCTGTTTTCTGGTATATCTGGTGCACCAAAATACCGTTTGTTTTCTTATACATTCGCTGATTGTAGCGGTATAAAAGACATCCCTGAAAACTTGTTTTCTGGTATATCGGGCGCACCAGCAGATTTTATGTTTGCAAATACGTTCTATGGTTGCAGCGGCATAAAAGAAATCCCTGAAAACTTGTTTTCTGGTATATCTGGTTCACCAGCAGAATGGATGTTTGAGGGAACATTCCATGGTTGCAGCAGTATAACAGAAATCCCAGAAAACCTGTTTTCTGGTATATCTGGCGCACCAGTACGAAACATGTTTGACGGGACATTTGATGGTTGCAGTAAATTAACAGAAATCCCAGAAAACCTTTTCAGTGGTATCTCTGGCGCACCGGCCTGGGCTATGTTTTCCTATACATTCCGTGATTGCAGCAGGTTAACCGAAATCCCAACAAACCTGTTTTCTGGCATATCTGGCGCACCGGCAGATTTTATGTTTTCCAATACATTCTATGGTTGTAGCGGGTTAACCGGATTTACCGATGGAACAAATACAACAACATATGTTCCAGGTGATTTCTTGGCAAATATAAACACAGATACAAATGTTTCAAATCAAGCGACTGATATGTTTACCAACACACAATTGAATAGTCCTTGTCCAGCAAATACTTATGATGTTACACGTCAACAATTTAGCGATGCTGGCAAACCATGGTGTTCACCATGTCCAACCGGAACACATTATATCAGCACCGGTGCAACATCGGTTAATCAGTGTTGTGGCGAAGGTTATGATTGGGACCCTACACTTTCATCATGCGTTATAACAAACACGTTTACTATTTCATATGTTATGAATGGGGGAACAAATTACGCAAATGCTCCAACCTTTTATACATATGGTGTTGGCGCAACTATAGATGGTGTTCCGACCAAAACAGAATATACATTTGATGGGTGGTGTACAGATGCCGGATTAACAACATGTGCCATGTCACAAACGATATCCACAACAGACACTGGCGCAAAAACATTTTATGCGAAATGGGTTAGCTCTGCTAACTGTACCGGTGATTATGTATGGAACGGAACACAGTGCGCGTGTCCGGCTAACACAACAGATTACAACAATGATCATGTGTGCCATGCTAACTGTACCGGCGATTATGTATGGAACGGAACACAGTGCGCGTGTCCGGCTAACACAACAGATTACAATAATGATCATGTGTGCCATGCTAATTGTACCGGCGATTACACTTGGAACGGCTCACAGTGTGCATGTCCGGCTAACACAACAGATTACAATAACGATCATGTATGCCACGCTAATTGCACCGGTGATTACACATGGAACGGCACACAATGCGCATGCCCGACCGGTAAAACAGATTACGATAACGACAACACATGCCATGACACATGTACCGGTGATTACACTTGGAACGGCTCACAGTGCGCATGCCCGGCTGGTAAGTCAGATT
>CAMVAB010000023.1 GCA_947165335.1 uncultured Pseudomonadota bacterium
GCATCTTGGTATGATGTTTCGATAGATTGCGCGCCTTCGGATAATGTTCTTTGGAAATTATTTACACGACGTTGATAATCAACAACACGACGTTGCAGGGCTTCCTGGGATAATACATCCTGAGACTTTTCAATGTCTGCTTTTTCTTTTTCGATTGCCTTTTGTTCTTTTTCAAGTTTTGTTTTTAATTTGTTTTCAAAATTTGCGCGTTGTTTGTGCAAATCTTCCAAAACTTTTGCATCCATTTGAATTTTATCCATGCTGATTACTGCAATGCGTAATTCAGATGCAACGGCTGCGTTTTCAGATACACCTTTGATTGCAGATGCAGTGGACAAGTTTTTATTAAAACTGCTGATTGCCCAGATGCCAAGTAATGCAACAACAATTACAGATGCAGCAATAATGCCCATTTTTGAATACTTTTTTAATATTGGATTTAAATCTTTTGCTTTTGCCATTTTTTCTTCCTTTGGTTATTTTATTGGTTAATGAATTTATAGCAATATTTCTATAAAAACGCAAAATGTTTTTATATGTAAAATTGGGAAATAAATCTTATGTCTTTAACGAGCAGGACTGATACGAATTTCAACGCGTCGATTTGTTAAACGCCCCATGTCATCTTGACCAGCAATTGGTCGTGCGGCACCGCGACCAACAATGAACATACGTGATGTTGAAATATTATGTTGCGAAAAATAAACACCAACGCGTTCTGCCATATCAAGCGATAATGCATATGCGGCATTTTTATCTGTCATTGCATCGGTATAGCCGGCTATTTCAAAGAAAGTCGCGTTATATTTATTTAATATTTTTGAAATTGTTTTTAATGTATCTGCGCCATCTGCGGAAATATCAGCAACATTTAATTCCATAATAGAATCACGAACCAAAATGACAACAACATCTGTTCCTGCACGTTGAACAGAGATGCCAGGTTTGCGCAAAGAATCATACAATTCATATTCAAGATTTGCCATATAGTTTACTAATATTGCGTTATCGATATTGTTTTTATCCCCGTACTGCATTTTTTCAGACAGTTCACCAGATTGTGTGATAATTTTTCCACCATGTCCCATATATACCGGTAATTTGGCTGTTTTGGCATTTTCGGTCATATCAGAAAAACTTGCACCATAAAGATGTGTGGGCCATGTATCACGATTTGGGCTGTGATATTGAACACATCCAGAAATTAACAGAGAAAACAAAATAACTTTTTTAAAATTCATTTTTTATTTCACAATAAATGATATTGTATTATCGCCGGTCTTTAAACAAAATGAAGAATTCGCAGAATCATATCCGTTGACTTTTACCGTTTCTGCCCAATCAAATTTTTTGGTTGTAAAATATGCACATTCGTCAAAAGATAAATCAACAAGATTTATTGAAAATTCCGAACCTTCAAAATTACTGGTTATTGACCAATCTTTTCCACCAATTGGTGATTTATTATCCTTTAATGCCCCAGATTCAATCAAGAAGTCAACAGATACATTTTGATATCCAGAATATTGCAAAAGAGTTTGTGTTTTGTTTGCAATATCTTTGATCGTTTCGGACGCAATCAGTCTTTGTTGTTTTGCATATATAGAATGATATACACCGTATGATGCAGCAATCATAAAACCGCCAATTGCAAGTACACTGATTATTTCTATTAGTGAACGTCCTGATTGCTCTCTCATTTTTTATCCCTTTGGCTTATTTTGATATGTTTACTATCTCTGCACCTTCGAATAAATTCATCGCATCAGCAACCATCGGATCAGATTCAATTTCTGATTTTGTTTGTTCCGAAATTGTTTGTTGATGTGGTGCTTCGTCGATGCGTTCGATTGTCCAATTTTGATTTGTTTTATCTTTTAACCATATTGTTAATTTTTGTGAAAAATCTTTATCGCCTTTGCGGTCAAAATATTTTATTTTTTGTGGTTCAAAATTAACAATTTCAAGATTGTTTGTGTAGTATGAATACAATAATAATTCACGCGCGTTTTGTAATGCGTTTACTAATTCTTCAGAAGTTTTTATTTCAAGATAGTCAGATTTTGGTGTTTCTTTTTTTATTTCTTCTTTTTGTGTATTATTTGTATTTTGTTTTAATAATTCAGGAATAGATGGCATATCAGCAATATGCATCAGACGCACAATCAACATATCAAAACATTGTTTTTGATTCGTTGACATTTGTAATTCAGAAACTGCTGCAACCATAACCTGCCATATGCGAGACAAAGTATTAAGTGAAATATTTTCGTTTATCTTTTTGATTGTTTCGCGTTGGTCAGCTGTATAAGGTGAAGATGTTGCATCTTGTAAGCGTAATGATGGATACATTCTTGTTGCCCAATGTGTCCATTCCATCATATCGTTTAACAACATTGTTAAATCTGCACCATTGTTATAAATTTCATCCAATTTATTTAATGCAGCATTTACATCCCCAGATAAAACAATTTTCATAAAATTAACAACCGTGCCACGGTCGGTTCTTTTTAACATATCAAGAACAGCACCTTCATCAACATGACCACCTGTTTGTGCAATCGCTTGGTCAAGTAATGAAAGGCCGTCACGAACAGACCCATCGGCAGCGCGTGCCAACAAATCGTTTGCGCCATCTGATAATTCAATTTTTTCTTGTTCTGCAACCCATGCAAAATGTTTCTTTAATGTTTCAACCGGTACACGTGCCAAATCAAAACGTTGGCATCTTGATAAAATTGTAACAGGAACTTTTCTTATTTCCGTAGTTGCCAAAATAAATATCACATGTGCAGGTGGTTCTTCTAGTGTTTTAAGCAATGCGTTAAAGGCACTTGTTGATAACATGTGAACTTCGTCGATAATATAAACTTTGTATCGTGCATTTGTTGGACGATAAAGTGCTGCATCCAAAATTTCGCGCATATTATCAACCCCGGTATGTGAAGCAGCGTCGATTTCCATAACATCAATATGTTGTCCGGCTGCGATTGCACGACAATTTTCACAAACACCACATGGTTTTGAAGTTGCATGATCGGAAGACAAACAATTTAATGCTTTGGCTAAAATACGTGCAGTACTGGTTTTACCAGTTCCACGAATACCTGTAAATATATAAGCGTGAGCAATACGACCAGTGTTTATAGCAGTGGTTAATGTCTTAACAAGAACATCTTGGCCGATAAGAGATTCAAAATCTTGGCTACGGTATTTACGGGCCAAAACAGTATAATTATTTTCCATGTTGCTTCCTTTGGATCAAGCATAGCAAATAAATACCCGATTTCAATAAAAAATGAATGTTTTTATTTCAAATTTGCAATGAAATCTGGAAAGCCCATTTCTTCATCTTCATCTGATTCTTTGGTGTCAGAATTTTCAACAGATTCAGCGATTTCTTCAATGGCTGTATTTTTATCTTTTGGATCACGTTGAGAATCGATTTTTATTTGTTCTTCGTTCACAATTCGTCCGTAATGTTCAGCAGTTTGAAGCAGACGTTCGCGTTCAATTTCATCAGTTGTTTGACGCGCCTGGTCAATATACTGTTTTCTTTTTTGACGCCATTTATGACAGCGTTGAATCATCTGGCCTACAGATGTTTGATTTTTTTTATTTTGCATAGTTTTTCTTTTTTTTTGGAAATAAACTTTTTTGACAGCTTTTTTGCCGTCTTGTTCTTTCAACAACTGAATATTAAAGCATCTTAAAACTGATTGCAATAATTTTTTTCAATTGCTATGCTGTTTATGTAGGAGGGAGTTTTTTTGCGAAACGAACGTGGCAATTTTTTATTACAGTCACTTTTGGCGCTGACACTGGTGTTTGCTTTCATGCCATTTTTTGCAAATAAATTATCCCTGCGTGATAATGCAGCGCAAATGTATGCGGCTACAGAACAGGTTGAAACAGCGTACAGTGCAGCACGTGTTTATTTGCGTGAAGAGAAAGAAAATTTACCATATAAAAAACAAGAATTATCTAACGATAAATTTGTAGAAGTTTTAGAAGGTTATGGTTTACCACTAGGCTTTGTTCCACAAACAAGCTTTAAACAAAATATTTCCCTGGTTATAGATAAAAATGAAGATGGTATTATCGGGTATATAAAGATAGACGGTGCAGGATTATCAAAAATGCAACTCGCTGAATTAGTAAGAAGAATAGGTTTTTATGCCAAACTCGAAGGCAAAGACATACATGTTTATATCCCAATGGATGTAATGTATTCTGATATTGTATCAAAAAAAGAAACTGATGAAAATGTTGGTTTTTTATCTGAATTAGACATGGGGAAAAATAACATAGATAAAACAGGCGTGTTATTTGCAAGAAATGGAAAATTCGAATCTGGACAGTTTAATACATTGGTTCTTTATGGTGTTGAAGAAGGGCGTAACGCAAAAAATAAAATTTCCGACATATATGCCAATAAAACTGTATTTCAAAGCGCAGACGGTGGTGCGGCATTGGCGCTTACAAAAGGCGAATTGAATGTTAATGATTTATCCCTGCGAACGATTGCAAAATACGGTAGTGCCGGGGGATTCGAATCTAATACAGCATCTGTTTATGATTTTTCTATGTCCGAAGGCAGAACAGGGTTTATAGGACCGTCTGAATGGGTCGTCCATGGTTCTGTGCGTGCCGATAATTTTAGTTTTACAGTGGACAGATTAGAAATAGATTCTTATATAGATGCATCGCGTGGCCAAGATGTTTATGTCGACCCAGATAGTTTACAATACAATACAAAAACAGGTATAGATGTAAACAATATTTATGCTTTTAATATAACTTTGCGCGATCAAACATCTTATGGTTTATTAGACGGACAAAGCGGTGCGGCGCTTATAGATATCAGGCCTGCTGGAACATCTGTGTTGCCCGATGTATACATAGACAGCATTGATAACGATGCTTTTGAAATTATCGCCGATCCAAAAGATGCTTCTGATCAAATTGTTTCCTGTCAAGAAATTATCACAGGACTTGATGGGGTATACAACAAAAAATCTTTGGCACAAAACATAATTTGCCAGTACGTATTTTGGCAAAGATTAGAAAAAAGAATAGAAATAAAACAATGTTTACAAAGCGGCAGAAATGACTGTATATAGAAAACATTTTTATTGTTCGGATACAAAATCACAACGTGGTGCGTCTATTAGTGAGGTTGTGTTGGCTGTCGCTATTGTTATTGCTGTATCACCTTTTATGTATAATCAAATTATAGATATGGCCAAAGAATCGCAAGATATAGCTATGGCAAATAAAATAGTAGCAACACGAGATAATGTTATAAATTTTTTGCGCGTAAACCAAAACAAATGGACAGATACAGCAGAAATAAAATTAAGCGATGAAGAGTTAAAAAATATTTCTTCTTTTGCACACAGTGGGTTTGTAGATAAATACAAAGTTAATGGGGCTATGATAAGTGATGTATATTTAGCATTCAGCATACCTGAATCAAATTTTAGAGCCGCTAATATTGCAAAACAAATTGGTGAAGATGCTGCTATAGTTCGCGAAGATGGTGTTGCGTATTCTCAAAGTTGGGCTGTAACAGCACCGGATGATTTTTATGTTGGCGATCTGATTTTTAAAATAACTCGTGATTTTGCTGGTAATGATAAAGCAAAATTTTTACATCGCGGTACAATGGGCGAAGACGAATTAAACAAAATGCAACGAAATTTGCATATGAACAATTTCAACATATTTAATGTTAATGATATAGACTCAGTGTCTACAAAAATGGTAGATACAGAAACAGTATTTCTTGAAAGTGATATTATCGATGCAAATACTATATATTTTCAATCCGGGGCAAATATGAATTCAACAAGTATAACCGTTGGTTCAATGCGTGTTACAGGTGATGCTAATGGATTCAGAATGATAACAGCTGACAAATTAAATGGGAATAAATATACGACAAACGGACGCATCATTGCAGACAGAGCAACGATTGGAAATTCAATAAATGTTGCGGGTAATTTTATTTTAAAATCGTCATCTGCAAAAACTGTTTCTGGATTTAGTGGTATATCTATGAGTAAACTTTTAATACCGTATTTATCGGCTACAGATATGGTGTTTTTTGAAAACTTTGGTATCACTGTTTCTGGGGAACTGTTGCTTTCTGGGGTGGCACCTTTAAGAATAGGTGATTGGTCTTTCCCAACATTAACACCACCATCTTTTTCAAAATTAACATTGTCGCGTGCATCGATTCCGTCTGTACCAGATAAATATGAATTCAAAAAGATAACATCAAAAGATTGGCAGAAAAATTAATGATAAAAAAACATTTATTTTTTAATCGTGATAATCAAAGAGGCGGGATGCTGGTTGAATTAATGATGTCCATTGCGCTGGCTGCAATTATTATACCTTTTGTATTTCGTTATCAACAAACATCTGTTTCACGTGCACGAAATATCGCGGTAGTAAGACAAATGGAAACTGTTCAAAATGCACTTGAACGATACATTGTTGAAAATAAAAATATTTTAATGCAGCCAACCGGCAAAAATATATCGCGTGTCAAAATAGAAGATTTAATAGATTATGGTTTGCCTGAATATATCGCACAAACTTATGCTGGTGATTATCAGTTGCGTATTTTAAAAAGTGCGGATCGAAATAATAAATCTGTATTACAAGGAATTGTGATTTTATCAAATGGTGAAATATCGCCGATACGCACGCGTGAAATAGTAAATCTTGGTGGGGGTAAATTTGGTTTTGTCGAAGGTAATTCTACATATGGTGGCTTTGGTGCATATCGTGTAAACGCTTCTGATTTTGGAGTGAATAATACCAAAGGTTTGATTGGTACAACAACAACAACGCGTGGAAGCAATGAATATTTATGGCGTGTTCCATCGGGTAATGAAGAAGATGCAACCATGTTATCACCATTGAATTTAGATGGTCACGATATAACCGATGTGAATTTCTTTGATGCAAGTAAATCGCGTTTTGAAGAAAAATTAAAAATCGGAAAAATAGATACCGGATCATTAGTTTTCACAAATCGTGCAACCATAGATGCGATATTTGCTACAAACAATGCAGTTGTTAATGGTGCGTTTACATCTGATTCAAGAAATGTGAATGTAGGTGGCACTTTAACATTAGCAGATTCAGGAAAGTTTTCTTCATTTTACACAAATGATTTATATGTGAATACTTTGACTTTAAGTGGTTTTACAGTAAATTCTTCTTCTGATAAGCCATCGTCATTAAAAATAGTTGGCGATTTAGATTTGGTTTTGGGGCGCATAACAGCAGCATATGTTTCAGTTGGTTATACTGGGTCGGTAACCCCACAATTAACAATAACTGATAAAATCCAAGATCCAAAAGATTCGAGCTTTTATTGGGATGTCAAAGGTAAAAAGGCACGTTTTGCAGATATTAATTCACCGGAATTGTCGCGCATGGCTTCTATTGTGGTCGCTATGGAATCAAAGTCAGGGACGGCATCGACAACTTTGTTTGCTGGGGTTTTGGCAAATTCAAATGCGACAGTATCTGATTACGTAAATGCTTTGAATAATATAAAAATTCAAGTCAGGGAAAAATATCAAATGTTGAATTTGGAATAATTTGTGGTATAAAACTGTTTAAACAACAGGATTTGTCATGAAAATAGTATGTGATTTTTGTAAAACAGAATATACATTGAACAAAAGACCAAATATGCCCGTGAAATGTGCAGTGTGTGGTCATGTTTGGACACCGCGCGTACCAATTTCTCAAAAAACAATAACAAAGTTTATTGCGGCTCTTTGTGCTTTTATTGCGGCATGTATATTTTCTTTTGTAGTAATTGTTAATTTCAATAATTCTGGGAACAAAGCGTTGATAACAAAAATAGATAACAAAAATATACATCTTGTTACGGATGAAAATGGTAATAATCGTATTTTTGTTTCGGGCGATATAACGAACACAACAAATGATATCTATGGGTTGCCTAATTTGATAATTGTTTCTCATGATGCAAATGGCAATGTTTTGTCGCGTCAAACATTTGTTCCGCCTGCAACTTTGATAGAAGGGAAAACAACAATAACATTTAATTACATGTTATCTGTGAATCCTGAAAATGTGAAAAAGTTGACGGTTGAATTAAAGGAATCAAAATGAAGTTTTTGAACAGTTTAATTTTATCGATAATTTGTATTCCTGTATTTGCAGATACGACGCAAGTGCCGCCACCTGCGCCTGTGCAACGCGTCAGCGTGTTTTCGACAAGTGTTGATTGGGCTGCGGTTACGGGACTGCCTTGGAATCAGTATGTCGGAAAAATAGAAGGCAAAAATAAATCTTTGGTTAAAGACGGTCTGGTATTATATTACCTTGATTCTTTTCCTTGTTATGGTGAAGCGGACAGTGTTCGTGTATGGGTTTCACCAAATGGAAAAATGAGTGGTCATTTGCGTATAGTCTGTGTTCATAAACCAGATACAATTTCGTTTGCTTGGCGTAATGCAAGTGAAGATGCAATTCAAGCAAAATCAACTGGTATTTTAACATGTCCAGTGGAAGGCAATAGAAATTTCAAAATAGATATTTCCAAATGTGAAATTGGTAAAAATTGGAACGAATATAAATAAATGAGCGATATAAAAAATTTCATTGTTGATGAACAAAATATAGGCGTCAGGGTTGATAAATTTTTATCAAATCAAATGCCTGAATTTTCGCGCAGTGAAATTCAAAAATTCAAAATAAATCGTCTTTATGGTACACCTGTAAAATTGTCTGAAAAAACAAAATTAGGTGATGAATTTGTTGTTGAAATCACAGATAAACAAACTGATGTCGCGTATGACAATATTTCAAATGATTTTGATTTAGACATTTTATACGAAGACGATGATATAATCGTAATCGACAAACCGCGTGGTGTTGTTATGTACCCAAGTGCGGGTAATAAAACCGGGACGCTGGTCCAAAATCTGTTGGCGTATACTAAATTGTCGACACTTGGTGGCCTGACACGTCCGGGGGTTGTGCATCGCCTTGATAAAGACACCAGTGGGGTGATGGTTTTTGCAAAAAGTGATGCGGCGTATCGTGGTTTGGTTAAAATATTTTCAACCCACGATTTAACGCGAAAATATATTGCATTTGTTTGGGGTGTCCCAACATGGGGTGGTGCGGAAATTACGGGAAATATTGCCCGTTCAAGTCGGAATCGACAAAAAATGAGCATGGTAAAAACGGGGGGCAAACCCGCACATACCATCGTCAATGTTGCTGACGTTTGGACAAAGCCAGGAATATCGCTTTTTCGTTGCACGCTGATGACGGGCCGAACACATCAAATTCGCGTTCATTTATCATCACATGGATATCCAGTATTATGTGATCCATTATATGGTCGTGAAAAATCGCATATTGGTTCGGTGAAAGACCCAGAATTGTTGGAATTTTTAAAAACTCATAATGGGCAAATGTTGCATGCAGAAATTCTTGAATTTGTGCACCCGATAACTGGTGAAAAAATGCATTTCAAATCACGTATGCCGATTGACATGATGGAATTGAAAGAAATTCTTGATAACGAATAAAAATAATCGTTGTTTTTTGTTATTTTTCGCTTTCCTTATTTTTGAATCTATGATAAAATAAATACAAAAGTAAATGGAGAAAGGGGATGAAAAACATCATCAAAACGTTTAGTTTATTGACTTTAATCGCTGTAATTCCGGGGGCTTTCGCTGCTACATCGCGTGTCAGCATGATATCGAAAGCATCGCCACGTTTGCCGTCTTTGGCTGCGCTTGTTTCGGCGAATACTTCCACAACATCAACTAGTGGGACCATTTCGTATATGGCAGACATTGATTGTGTGAACAATTACACCGAATGTATCAAGGGTGCAGATGCATGTGGTTCTGATTTTTCAGAATGTCCAACAAATATTGCATTGCATGCAAAAATGCCAAATTGTTTGAGTGTTTTGGCCCAATGTTCTTCATCCGGTATAGCAAGTTTGTTTGGAACAAGCAGTTTGGCTGCTATTACAACGCCGATTAAAAACGATTATGGCGATATTACGGGCTACACATACCCATCTGCGGGCAGTGCATTGGAACAAATGGTGACTGCATCTGCGTTGGCTAATCGTTTAAGCAAAGACCAATGTGTCAAAAAATACACATCATGTTTGCACAAAGATTCTGTGTGTGGTGAAGATTTCGAATTGTGTACAACAGATACAGAATTCAAAAAACAAGCATTGTCCTGTGATTCTGTTTTAGCGCGCTGCCAAAATGACGGAAAAACAGAATTGTTTGGTTCAACTGCAAATGCAGAAACATTGGCGCCTGCCGCAAAGACGAGAATTGCTGAAATGATTGCAACTGGTGCACAATTGGCTGCTGTTAACACAGTGTCTACATGCTATAAAGTGGCTGATCAATGCATAATGAATGCGTGTGCAAAGAACCCAACGCATTGTTTAACAGGTAAAAACAAAAAACAAGTCAAAATCGGTGATAATATCGCAGAAGGTAAGTCGACAACAGTAAATTCGGATGACATAACATCTGACACGACATCTGCATCTGATGTTAAAAATTTCATCAAAAGTGCATGTTTAGATACAATTGGAACAAATAAATATTGCTATGCAACTGTTGCAGCTGAAAATTCTGGCAGCAATTTGAAATTCAGCAGTGAAAAAATCAAATCTTACACTCATTTGAGCGAAGAAGAAATTGAAGATGTATTTGAAAATTTGTATGATGCGCGTATGCGTGAAAATTTAAAGAAATCTATCCAAGATTTAGCAGATAAATTTGACGCAAAAGCAAAAGACGCCTGTGTTGATACGATTTCAACATGTGCAATGCGTTCATGCGGTGG
>CAMVAB010000024.1 GCA_947165335.1 uncultured Pseudomonadota bacterium
GGTGTCCAAGAAAACATTTCCTATGTCGGTAATCGTGCAGTGTTGGTATATCAGTTGCCTTTATCTGAAATAGTTTTTGATTTTTATGATCGTGTTAAATCTTTATCTTCGGGATACGCTTCATTTGATTATGTTTTGTATGATTACAGGGTAAGTGATTTAGTAAAAGTTTCGATTCTTGTAAATGATGAAAATGTGGAACCGCTGTCATTTCTTTGTCATCGTGGTGCCGCAGAAAAACGTGGTCGTCAAATTGTTGAAAAATTAAAAGATTTAATTCCACGTCACCAATTTAAGATACCATTACAGGCGGCGATTGGCGGAAAAATTATTGCGCGCGAAACAATCGCTGCATATCGCAAAGATGTTACTGCGAAATGTTATGGTGGTGATATTACACGTAAAAGAAAGTTGCTCGAAAAACAAAAAGAAGGAAAAAAACGTCTTCGCACTTTCGGTAATGTAGAAATACCACAAACCGCATTTATTAACGCATTAAAGGTTAGTGAATAATAAAATAAGGAAAAAATATGGCACATCAATTTTTCTTTAATTCATATATTCTTGATAGTCTTCCTGCACCAGAGGTTGGTTTTGATGTTGTGCAAGATTTATCTGAACCAAGATTGCGTATGTATATCACGCAACGCGGTGTCAAAAGTTTTTTTGTTCGTAAACGTGTTAATGGGCGCGACAAAAGAATCATTATTGGAAAATATCCTGAAACAGATATTGAAGAAGCACGCGCTAAAGTTAACGACATATTAAATAAAGCATCTAAAAAAATTCCAACTCGCAGAAAAAAAATATCTTTCAAAGATTTTATAGAATTGTATTTGATGCACAAAGTGCGTCGCAGCGAAGATTCGCTGATGAAATTGAAACGTGCCATCAATTTGCATTTCAAAAATTTGTTTGAAAAAAATATCCAAGAATTATCTGTTAAAGAATTACAATACTCATTGGATAAAATAGAAGGGCGTGCGATGGCGGCTCGAATGCAAGAATTATTACAAAGTGTGTTTAATTATGCGATTGATATGGGATATATGAAAAATAATCCTATGGATAATATTGAACGCATAACTGTGGTAAGACGTCAAAGAAAATTAAATAAATCAGGGTTGCAAAAATTATTGTCTGCAATTAAGAAAGAAAAAGATTTGAATTTGCGTTCTGCGTTTTTAATGTTGGTTTATGGTTTTGCGCCAAAAACAAAAATATTTAAAATGCGCTGGGAAGATTTAGATTTTAATCATGATTTATGGTGCGATTATCCGTTGTCTGACAAGGCTGTTTTATTATTGCAAGATATACCACAAGACAGCGAATGGGTTTTTATGGGGCGTGGTCGTTTCCATTTAACTGATCCTCGTGTTGCATGGAAACGTATAACAAAGAACGCAGGCGTGCCAGGTGTGACAATCGATGATGTCTATAAATTCTTGATGCATGCGCTGGTATGGAATCCAGACAAAGATGTTTTGCGTGATAACATGAATAATTTGTTATCAGATTTATTCGCATAATATAATTTTTATAAAAGTCAACACTTTGTTATAGTTTGTTATAATTCCTTGACACAGTTTACAGAAAATGATATTTTGATATAAAAGGCGCCTGGGTAAAAACGGGCCACAAGATTAACAAAAACATAAGGATAAGAAATGTCAACTTTTGAAAAAGTAAAAAAAATTGTATGTGACAAATTAGGCGTTGATGAATCTAAGGTTACAGAAAGTGCTTCTTTCGTTAATGATTTGGGTGCAGATTCATTGGACGTTGTAGAATTCGTTATGGAAGTAGAAAAAGAATTTAACATCACAATTCCTGATGAAGAAGCAACAAAATTAGCAACTGTTGGGGATGCTGTTAAATACATCGAAGCACATGCAAAATAATTGCTTTTAAATAGTTTGAATAATAATGTCGCCGTTTGGCGACATTATTTTTTATGTCGTTGATTTACAAAATAATTTATAGTATGATTTGCGCGATAAATAAAAAAGGATTGGTTAATGAGAAGAGTTGTTATCACCGGTATGGGTATTGTTTCACCAGTTGGTACAGGTATTGAATACGCATGGAAAAATTTATTAGATGGTAAAACTGGAATTCATAAAATTACACATTTTGATACAGAAGAAATCGCTTCTAAGATTGCGGGTATTCCACAACGCGGAACCGAACCCGGGGATTTTAATCCTGATACTGTTGTCGATCCTCGCGAACAACGCAAAATGGATAATACGATTATTTATGGACTTGTTGCCGCGGATGAAGCGATTAAAGATGCGGGTTTAGTCGAATATGATGGTGATAAAGAACGTATTGGTGTATCGGTCGGCAGTGGTGTTGGTGGTTTGTCTACTATTGCTGCAACAGATAAAGATATTATTGAACACGGATCCAGATTTGTTAGTCCATTTTTTGTACCTAAAAGTGTTGTGAATATGACTTCGGGGTACATTTCAATTAAATATGGATTTTCAGGACCAAATATTGCGATGGCAACTGCATGTGCAACAGGTTCTCATTCAATTGGTGAAGGCGCAGAAATTATTAAGCGCGGTGATGCCGATATTATGATTTGTGGTGGAACAGAAGCAGCGGTTTGTCCATTGGGTATGATTGGTTTTGCTGCGATGCGCGCATTAAGTACGCGCAATGATGATCCTGAACATGCTTCTCGTCCATGGGATGCGGGTCGCGATGGTTTTGTTATGGGTGAAGGTTCTGGTATATTGGTTTTGGAAGAATATGAACACGCAGTAAAACGTGGGGCTAAAATTTATGCCGAAGTTGCTGGTTTTGGAATGAGTGCTGATGCGCATCATATTACCGCACCGGCGCCAGAAGGTGTGGGCGGAAAACGCGCAATGTTAATCGCATTAGAAAAAGCTGGATTAAAACCTGAAGATGTTGATTATGTTAATGCGCATGGAACATCTACGGGACTCGGTGATTTGGGTGAATTGGTTGCTGTTAAAGATTTGTTTGATCATAAAAAAACATGTATGTCATCAACAAAATCTATGACAGGACATTTGTTGGGTGCTGCAGGTGCAATCGAAGCAATATTCTGTGTATTAGCGATTCGTGATAATATGGTGCCACCAACAATGAATTTGGAAAATCCAATTGAAGAAGTAGGTGATTTCAATCTGGTTCCAAACAAAGCACAACAACACAATGTTGATGTGGCATTAAGTAATTCGTTTGGGTTTGGGGGGACAAACGCCAGTTTAATTTTGAAACGCGTTAAATAAACGCGCATATAAAGAAAGGAAAGGGCGATGTCAGAAAACAAAAAAATTGCAAATGAAATTAAATCGTTGTTAGAAAACGGTTCGAAAATTTCATTAACTAATCAAGATACTTTTTATCTTTATTCTACTAATAGAGATTTGTTAGCAACAATCGATTGTTTTCGGAATGAAAAATCCGGACAAAAATATACCATCTTTGTTAATGGTTTGCCAACTAGTAGAAAATTTTATAAATCAAACGATGAATATAAAAAATTATATAATTATGTAAACAGAGTTTATAATTTTGAATCAAGCCTTGGGCAAAAAATTGATAAAACCCCGTTCGTTTTATCTGATGTACAGGCAATGTGGGCTTATGCACACGCCAGTAAATCAATTGAAAAAGAACAGGAATTTTTGAATGATTTAATCCATTCTTTAATTCAAAAAAAATGTCCAATTGATTTTATCCAACGCACAATTTATTGTTTTAGAATACCTGATTTAAAGAACAGTTTCCCAAAAGAGTTTTGGGTATTAAACGCATCTAATAAACTTGTTGAATATAAAACATCACACCGGAATATTTGGTTTTATACTGGACCAAATGTTAACAGTAAATTTATTCCGATGGATGATGAAGCAAGAAAAATTTTTGACAAAGTTAAATCAGCATTGCAAAATCAAAAATAAAGTTTACGGGGCATAGCTCAGTCTGGTAGAGCGCTACGTTCGGGACGTAGAGGTCGCAGGTTCGAATCTTGTTGCCCCGACCAACCTTTAGGTGTTTAGTATGACAACAGAAAAAGATACTCTAAGATATGGTGTAGGCGTTTGGTTGTTTAATCCGTTGGGGCAGGTGCTGATGGGACTTCGTTTATCTAATCATGGACATAATACGTGGTCTGCACCTGGTGGAAAACCAGAACAAGGCGAAACTTTTGAAGATACTGCGGTAAGAGAAGTTTTTGAAGAAACAGGAATAAAAATAAATAAAAGCGATTTAAAATATATCGCGACAACTGATGATATGTTTCCTGATTTACATTATCAGACAACTCATTTTCGTGTGAATAATATCAAAGCCACACCAGTTGTTATGGAAGAAAATAAATGTGCAAAATGGCAATGGTTTGATTTGAATAAATTGCCAAACAATTTATTTTTATCAGCACAAAATTTATTTAAACAAAAAGTATTCGGGGTGTAGCGCAGTCTGGTAGCGTGTTTGTCTGGGGGGCAAAAGGTCACGGGTTCGAATCCCGTCACTCCGACCAGATAAAAGAACAAGGGCAAAAGCCCTTGTTCTTTTATCTGTCAAAAAGTAGTGACGGGATGGGCCAGAGCGAAGCGCATGGCCAATACGAAGATGAACAATTAACAACCATTCAAAAACGGATATATTTGATAGAGTTTTTGTTTATGGTTGGTTTATTGTTTATAGAGGAAGGCGTCACTCCGACCAAGTTTTTATTTTATTGTTTTTGTGAAAACATTGTTTATAATTCGCTTTATGAGAAAAATATCAAAGAAGCAGTTCAAGAATATCAAAGAATGGGTCAAATTTGCATTGGCCATTGTATGTGTTGTTGTTTTTATTGTTTTCTTTATTTTTAATGTATGGTCGCCGGTTAAAAAAGATACTAATGTAATTGTTCCTCGCGGGGCCTCTGTTACTGGGATGACGAATTACCTTTATAAAAATAAAATTATAAAATCCAAAGGTCTGTTTTATTTTTCAATTCGATTAAATGGTGGACAAATTCAGGCTGGCGAATACGAAATTCCACGCGGGGCAGGTATATGGACAATTGCCGATATGATTTCGCATGGGCGCGTTGCGACAACAACAATTACTATTCCCGAAGGTTTCACAATCAAACAAACAAAAAATTTATTGATGAATACATCTTATTTGGATGGGGATGTTGATTGTGAAAAAGATTTGCCGGTATGTAAACTGAAAGATGGGGACGTTTTCCCGGATACTTATCGTGTTGCACGTGGAACATCACGTTTAGCCGTTCTTGAATTGGCGCGTAAAAAAATGGAGTCTGTGAAACAGTCTTTTGATGGGGTAAAATATCCAAAACCATTAAAAAATTGGAACGAAGTTATGGTTTTGGCATCCATAGTTCAAAAAGAAACACCAAAGAAGAGCGAAATGCCACTTGTTGCGGGTGTGTATCTTAACCGATTAAATACTAATATGCGTCTTCAAGCATGTCCGACAGTTGTGTATGCTTTGACCAAATTTGAAGGAGATATGCATGGTGAACCGTTACTGTCTAAACATTTAAAGATAGACAGCCCGTATAATACTTATACTCACAACGGTTTGCCGCCGCGTCCAATCGCCAATGTTGGTTTGGATGCTATTCGTGCTGTGTTAAACCCTGCAAAGAGTGATTTTTTGTTCTTTGTAGCAGACGGGCATGGCGGACATAATTTTTCCAAAACATACAGCGAACACGAAAAGAATCATGATAAATGGCGCGAAATCAAGAAAGAATTAAACAAATAAAAAAGCGCACATTATTTTATGTGCGACGCGCGCTATTATAACATATTTTTCGTTTTTTTACAAGAAATCTATTTTCTTGTTATCCCAAAATTCCTATGAGATAATATTCTTGTCAGGCAAAAACCTGAATACAAGTTTAACAGAGAGAAAGGATAAAACATGAAAAAATTAGCTTTAACTTCTTTATTGGCTGTATTCGCTGTATCTGGCGCACACGCTGCAAACGTAATCGATGGCAACCCATTGTATTTACCGGGTGCTGGTCATTTTTATAGCGTATCCACATTGGGATCGCATACAGAAGGAACACCATATCTTTTGGGCGAAGAATTTGGTTATGGTATCACAAATAAATTGGCCGTGGAAGTAAGTACAGCTTTGTGGGAAAATAAAGCATTTGATGTATTTGCATGGGATAATGTGGCATTGAAAGCAACATATCGTGCATTAGATTTGGGTGCATGGAAATTAGATTTGGTTGGTGCTTATGAAGCTGGCTCAGATGCTATCGGAGGTGGTGGTTTATATGTTCATAATAATAAAAACCCTCATTTGAATAAATGGTTTGATAAAGATTTCACAGGATACACTTGGACAGCAGGAGTTCGTGGTGGTTATACAACATCAACATGGACATTAGCAGGTCATGCAATGTTTAATTATTTGAATTCCGAAACCTTTAATTGGGGTGATAAAGGAACACGTGTTTGGGAACTTGGTTTAGATGCCCAATATGTACTTGATTCTCATTGGAGCCTTTTGGCAGGTGTTGAATACACAGGTATCACACAAGACCATGTAGCATACGATGATGTTGAAGACCCAAATAAAACTAAAAACGCTGGTAGTTGGTATGGTGAATTTGGTGTAAACTATAACATCGATGCGACAAAATTCGTTGGTGTATATGTGTCTGCCGATATGGACCATGATGGCGGTCATGATCATGATGAATGGCATGTTGAAAAAGGATTTGGTTTCGGTGCTAAATTTGGTATCGATTTCTAATCCAAACCATCAAAAACAATTAAAAATCTGGCCGTTTGGCCAGATTTTTTTATTGTCAACAGCCTTTTTCTCTGAAAGCATAGATTTTTAGCGGTTTTTTAAGAAAAAGTTAAGATATTTTGCTTGACAATTTGCCTTGCCAGGTTATAATATCTGTGCTTTCCGTGTAATGAAGGAAAGTAAGAAGTACAGAAATCTGCATTTTTGCAGGACTTATAATCACGCTTTGGCGTTTGAGATAAGGCTGCAGTGCGGTTTCGCATGGTTAAAAAAAGAGAATAAAAACAAAGAGAAATTTTAATGCCAACAGTAAATCAACTGATTCGGAAACCACGTAGAAAAGTTGCAGTTAAATCAACTGCTCCTGATATGATGTCGAATCCTCAAAAACGCGGTGTTTGCACACGTGTTTATACAACGACTCCTAAAAAACCTAACTCTGCTCAACGTAAAGTTGCGCGTGTTAAGTTGGCTAATGGTCACGAAGTAACTGCTTACATTCCAGGCGAAGGTCACAATTTGCAGGAACACAGCGTTGTTATGATTCGTGGTGGTCGTGTAAAGGATTTGCCTGGTGTAAAATATCACATTATCCGTGGTGTCCTTGATACAAAAGGCGTCGAAAGCAGAAAACAAGGTCGTTCTCTGTATGGCGCAAAAAGCGGAAAATAATACACATCTAAAATTGGTGTGAGTAATTTGGGAAACCAAGTGAAGAAACTAAAAGGAAAATAAATATGTCAAGACGTAAAGCTGCAACAAAACGTGAAATCTTGCCAGATTCAAAATATCATAATCTGGTTGTTGCAAAATGTATTAATGTTGTTATGTGGGATGGTAAAAAAGAAGTTGCTGAAAACATAGTTTATGGTGCAATGGAAAAATTGAAAACTATCGCAAAAGATAAAGATGAATTAACAACTTTCTTAGAAGCTGTTGATGCTTTGAAACCATCTGTTGAAGTAAAAGGTCGTCGTGTTGGTGGTGCAACTTACCAGGTTCCAGTAGAAGTTCGTCCAGTACGTCAACAAACGCTGGCATTGCGTTGGTTGGTTATGTTCGCAAGAAAACGTGGCGAACGTTCTATGGAAGAAAGATTGTTTGCAGAATTGCGTGATGCATTGAATGGTCAAGGTGGCGCATTCAAAAAGAAATTAGATACCCACAGAATGGCAGAAGCGAACAAAGCGTTTGCTCACTTCCGTTGGTAATATATATATAAAGAATAAGGAAAGACAAAATGTCAGTTGGAAAAACCGCATCTTTGGATATGTACCGCAATATTGGGATTATGGCCCATATTGACGCTGGTAAAACAACTACGTCTGAACGTATTTTGTTCTATACTGGTAAAACATATAAAATTGGTGAAGTGCACGATGGTGCTGCTACTATGGACTGGATGGTTCAAGAACAAGAACGTGGTATTACAATTACTTCTGCTGCGACAACTTGTTTCTGGCGTGACCATCGTATCAATTTGATTGATACGCCGGGCCACGTTGACTTCACTATGGAAGTGGAACGTTCATTACGTGTTTTGGACGGTGCTGTGGCTGTGTTCGAATCTGTGTCTGGTGTACAACCACAAACAGAAACAGTATGGCGTCAGGCTGATCGTTACAATGTTCCGCGTATTTGCTTTATTAACAAAATGGACAGAACAGGGGCTAATTTCTTCCGTTGTGTTGAAATGATACGTGAAAGATTAGGTGCTAATCCATTGGTTGTTAATTTCCCAATCGGTCAAGAACAAGATTTCAAAGGCGTTGTTGACGTTGTTGAAATGAAAGGTATTATTTGGGAAGATGAAAATGGTTCACATCCTAAAACAGAACCAATCCCAGACGATTTGAAAGAAAAAGCAGAAGAATTGCACAACAAATTAATTGAAGAAGTTGTCACATTAGACGATACAATCATGGAAGAATATATGGAAGGCAAAGTTCCAGATGTTGCGACAATCAAAAAATTGTTACGCAAAGGAACAATTGCTCAAAATTTCGTTCCAGTGTTGTGTGGAACTGCATTTAAGAATAAAGGTGTTCAACCATTGTTGGACGCTATCGTAGATTACTTGCCATCCCCATTGGATATTCCTGCTATTAAAGGAACAAAGATGGATGGTGAAACAGAAGCAGAACGTCATGCTGATCCAAAAGAACCATTCAGCGCTTTGGCATTTAAAGTTGCTAATGACCCATTCGTTGGAAACTTGATGTTCATCCGTATTTATTCCGGTAAATTAACTTCTGGTTCTTATATCTATAACTCTAACCGTGATAAACGTGAACGTGTTGGACGTATGTTGTTGATGCACGCTAACGCACGTGAAGAAATAAAAGAAGCATCTGCAGGTGATATTATCACTTTGGTTGGTATGAAAGAAACTATCACAGGTGATACACTTTGCGACGAAGCTAACCCAATTATTTTGGAATCTATACATGTTCCAGAACCTGTTATTTCTATCGCAGTTGAACCAAAAACAAAAGCAGATATCGAAAAGATGTCTTTGGGCTTACAAGCTTTGGCCAAAGAAGACCCTTCTTTCCGCGTATCTGTTGACGAAGAATCTGGTCAAACAATTTTGGCTGGTGTTGGTGAATTGCATTTGGAAATTTTGGTCGATAGATTATTACGTGAATTCAAAGTCGATGTCAATGTCGGTGAACCACGTATTGCATATCGTGAAACCTTCCGTAAACCTGTATTAGAAGAATACACACACAAGAAACAGTCTGGTGGTTCCGGTCAGTATGCCCAGGTTAAAATCCAATTTGAACCATTAGAACCGGGCGCAGGTTATGAATTTGAAAACAAGATTGTTGGTGGTGCAATTCCAAAAGAATACATCCCAGGTGTAGAAAAAGGTTTAAAGATAGCTCAACAAACAGGTGTTTTGATTGGCTATCCAACAGTAGATTTCAAGGCCACATTAGTAGATGGTAAATATCACGAAGTTGACTCTAATGTGTTGTGTTTTGAAATTGCGGCGCGTGCTTGCTTCCGCGAAGCGATGAAGAAAGCTGCTCCAAAATTATTGGAACCGATTATGAAGCTTTCGGTTAATACACCGGAAGAATACGTCGGTGACATTATAGGCGACCTGAACAGTCGTCGCGGACAAATCAACGGTATCGAAACCAGATTCGGCAGCCAGTTAATCACTGCGTATGTCCCACTGGCGAATTTGTTCGGGTATGTCAAAACATTGCGTTCTTTGTCACAAGGTCGTGCAAATCCATATATGGAATTGTCACACTATGATGAAGTTCCACAAAATGTTGCTGACGAAGTTATAAAGAAAATGACAAAATAAGATTACAAACTAATAACTAACAGCCTAAGGAGAAAACTATGGCAAAAGAAAAGTATGTAAGAACAAAACCACACGTCAATATTGGTACAATTGGTCACGTTGACCACGGTAAAACAACATTGACTGCTGCAATTGTTCACTACTATGGCGTTGGTATCGACGCACAAAAAGGTGTTGACCAAATTGATAATGCACCAGAAGAAAAAGCTCGCGGTATAACTATTAATACTGCACACGTTGAATATGAAACAGCAAATCGTCACTATGCTCACGTTGACTGCCCAGGCCACGCTGACTATGTTAAAAACATGATCAC
>CAMVAB010000025.1 GCA_947165335.1 uncultured Pseudomonadota bacterium
TACGGTTGCCGCACAGGCACAAAGTGCCGAGCGAATCCTTCTGGGCGCGCCAGAATAAAACAACACGGTTCAAAACCGTGTTTTTTTATTCTTTATCTTGTTTTTTGTCCGTAATATATTGTTCTGAAATGTTGGCGACATACAGATTTATATTGTGATGCACCAACTTCGACCTGTTTACCCCCGCGGATAACATTGCCGTTCATATCAAAGCGTAAATGATGTGTCGCAGAATTTACACATCCTGGCATTTCACATACTGTTTCAATTTCGTGTCTTTCAGCATTTAACGCAAACAATCTTTCAGATGCAGGGAACATATTCCCATTACTGTCCACAACCAGCCCATAACAAAAGATAGTCTTTTTCGTGTGGTCTGCGATTTTAAATAATTTATCAATATCTTTTGGTGTGAAAAATTGGACTTCATCAACCAATATAAATTGAGTGCTGCGTTTTGGTTTGTAATCATCCAAATTTGGCAAAGCGCGCGCAGGTGTATGCAATCCAATGCGTGATACAATTTCAGATTCTGAATCACGATTATCTGTGGATGGTTTTAAAACTTCGTATTTATTACCGGTTCTTTTAAGATTGTACGCGTTGATACAAAGCAGTGCCGATTTCGAAGAAGCCATAACGCCATAATAAAAGTGTAATTTTGCCATTTACCTTTCCTTTCTGTTGTCTGTATCTCTCGCATCCCTGTTTTGTTTGATTGTATATAAGCAAATATTCATAACTTTATCAAGTTAAGATTTGTTTTTATCTGCTAAAAATGTTATAATGTAAAATATGAGGAGAGCGTTAGTTTCTATTTTATCCTTGGTGGTTTGCATATCTTCTGCATTTGCAGAAAGTCTTTTGACCGCCCAAAAATTTCCAAAGACATTTAAAGATTTATCTTTTAAATCACGAATGGATTTTATGATGGATGATTATGCAGCGTATAATCCAGAATATGATGAAAACGGGGTATGTATCTCAGGTTGTGCGTATCCTGGAATAACAATCAAAGAAGAAATGCAGGCAGTTGATGCGGCAAATGAAGAAATGGAAAATCTGATTCAACAGGCCCAGGGTACATTGCATGGTAGCGGGGTGCAAAATGCAGATTGGTGTCTTAATGGTTTGTCGACCAAATTGCCATTGCGCTTTCCCGTTGATATGTCAAATTTAAAATATAAAATATCAGGCGATTTTGGTTTCAGATCTTCTTCGAAAAACGGTGCCAGATTTCATCCAGCACTGGATATCGCATGTCCAAAAGGTACACCGGTATACGCAACCGCAGATGGTACTGTTGCGGCAGTCAGATACGAAAGAACACCTGGTGGAGCAGGATGGTATATAAACATTCAACACGAAAATGGTATAATTTCCCAATATTTACATCTTGATAATGTTTTTGTAAAAGAAGGCGATGCTGTACAAGCGTGTCAACATATCGCCAACAGTGGTAATTCTGGTATCAGCATGGAAAACAAACCATATGCGGCGCATTTGGATTACAGAATAAAATTTAAAAGCGATGTAAACAAGTATGTTGATATTTTGTGCCCGTGCAAGAATACAAATAAAAATACAGGACAATCTTCAAATACAGATTTGAATCTTGCCTGTGCCCACAGTTTATTTAATGCATCTTATAAATTTCAAGCTTATGACCCAAATTCAAATGATATAAAACGTTCTTTGTGGCGTGTGCAACATGGCCATTGTATGCAAACAAATACAGATTTATTGCCTGACGAAGTAAAATAGTTTTATTTTCTTTTTCTGAAACGCACAGAAAAACTTCCATTATTTATTGGTTCAAAAGAAATTATATACGGACTTAAAATACTTTCGATTGCCCATTGCTGAAATTTAGTTTTTAATATGCCGCTGGCCCCGGTTATAACGGTTGCGCTGCGTGTTCCAGATGTGGCAACTTGTTCCAGCATTTGCCATGCTTCTTCTTCGGTGTGATTATGAAAATCTATTGTGATATGCGCTGGGGTTGGAGCGTTGCTTTTTGGAATGCGTGTTGATAAATGTAATTCGCTGCGGACAGATTTTTTGGCCGAATTTTCATCCGGCAAAAAATCTTTGCCAATCATATTTACAATGTCATTGTCGTTTAATTGTTTCATGAAATTATTCAGCCAATGTTCCAACAGACATAGTTATACGACGAATTCCGGAACTTATCGATTTTTCTTTGTTAATACGTGCTTTGATAATTTCCCCAGTGTGATAAATATGTGTTCCACCACATAATTCACAAGATACATCTCCCGCGGTAATAACACGAACTGTATCACCATACTTTTCACCAAACAATGCCATTGCGCCGCGCTTTTTCGCAGATTCTATATCCATTTCTTCGTGTGAAACTGGTAAATCATCCGCAATCCATTTGTTGACTAAATCTTCAACAGCTTGCTTTTCATCCGCAGTCATCGCACGACCAAAAGAAAAGTCAAAACGCACAGAATCAGGTGCAACTTTGGAACCGCGTTGTTCAACATCTTCGTTCAAAACTTGACGCAGGGCTGCCTGTAATAAATGTGTTGCAGTATGCGCGCGCGCGGTCTGTTGACGGATGGTTTGGTTTATTTCTGGTATTACATTATCGCCAACATTTAATGGTGCAGTCAATGTTCCCTTGTGAATAACAACATTACCAACACGATTTGTTTCGGATACATTCATAACAACATCATCGCCGATTTTGAAAACACCACTGTCGCCAACCTGACCACCCTGGGTGCCATAAAAAGGCGTGTGATCCAAAGCAATTTCAACTTCATCTTCTGCGTTTGCAGATTTTACAAATTCTTCGCCGCGTAAAATCGCTAAAACTTTTGCAGGATTTGTTGTTTTTGCTTCGTATTTTTCAATATCTATTGTGTCTGGTAAATCATTCTGAGATTCCCATAAAATACGGGTTCCGCGTGTGTCTGCACGTGAACGTTCTTTCTGTTCTTTCATACATTTTTCAAACGCTTCTACATCCACAGCAATGTTTTTATCGCGCAAAATCATTTGTGTTAAATCAAGCGGAAATCCATATGTATCAAATAACTTAAATGCAATGTCCCCCGGCAATACATTGTTGTTGACCTTTGGCAATTCGGTTTCAAGTAATTTCATACCATTTTGCAACATATCTGCGAAAGAATTTTCTTCGTTTTTAATAATTTCAACAACATGCGATTCTTGTGTTTTCAATTCAGGATATGCATCACCCATTTCTTTAACTAGTGCAGGGTACAAAGCAGAAAGCAAAGCACCACGATGTCCCAACATTTGTCCATGACGCATCGCGCGACGCAAGATTCTGCGAATCACATAACCACGATCAGCATTGCTTGGGATAACACCATCAGCAATCGCAAAACCAACAGCACGTAAGTGATCTGTAATAACTTTGAAACTTGATTTGTTTTCTTCGGTTTCTTTAACGCCTGTTAAATCGGAAACAGCGGCTTTCAAATTTACAAATAAATCAGTATCATAATTATCTAATTTGTTTTGCATAATGGACGCAAATCTTTCAAGCCCGGCCCCTGTATCAACATTTTGTTTTGGTAATGGCGTCAAAACACCGTTCGCATCACGATCATATTGCATAAACACATCGTTCCAAATTTCAACAAAACGACCACCATCTTCGTCTGGGCTTCCTGGCAAGCCACCTGGAACATCAGGACCAAAATCATAATGCATTTCTGTACATGGACCACATGGACCGGTTTCACCAGCAGACCACCAATTGTCTTTATCAAGACGAATTGCATCTTTGCCGGTTACCTTTTTCCAAATTTGTGTTGCTTCATCGTCGCTTATATGTGTTGTAACAACAATTCTATTTGGATCAAGTCCGAAAACTTTTGTTAGTAATTCCCATGACATTTCAATTGCGCCTTCTTTGAAATAGTCCCCAAAAGACCAATTCCCCATCATTTCAAAGAAAGTGTGATGGCGGCCATCAAAACCAACATCTTCTAAATCGTTGTGTTTTCCGCCAGCACGAATACATTTTTGAATGTCCGCAACACGTGGTGCAAAGGCTGGTTCTGTTCCTTGTAAAATTCCTTTCCATGGAACCATCCCTGCAACAGTAAAAAGCAATGTAGGATCGTTCGGAATCAGTGATGCAGACGGAACAATTTTATGTCCGTGATTTTCAAAATAATCTAAAAATAATTTTCTTATTTCATTATATGTCATATTTTTTTCCTTGATTGTCGATTTATAATAAAATTAAAAGTGATTATATTCAATCATAAAATTGCAAAATGTATATATTTTATGATATAATATAAAAAGAATAGGTGGGATAAATGAATAAAAAACCAGGATTGCTTTTTGCGGTATGTTTATTAGCCATGATTATACTGGCGGCATCGTTCGGTATGAATTTTGGTGGTAATCCCCCCATACATTTGCCAAGCAATGTTAATCCTGATTCTGTTTTATATGTGTGTCCTGCGTCAGATTCGGCATGGGCTGATATTTCACAATCTTTGAGTATGATAAATAAATATGCATATTTGATGTTCTTTTTTGCGCTGTTTGTTTTGATGTTCAGTTGGGGATGGGCTTTATATCAAAATTTATTGAAAGATAAATTCAACGAAGATGCATATAAAAATCCATGGGGTTTAACCAAGGTTATTTTCTGGTGCGCGGTAATTTATAGCCTTTTGGTGTGGACACCGAATCATTTCAGACGCGTTGAAGTTCGCGGCAGTAATGCCCAATGGGTGCTTTGCGAAAATACTTCAACCGGCGCAAAGGCCACATTTTCAAGGAATGTAACACTTCATTAAAACTGTTTTTTGTCAACAATCTAGGTTTTTCGCACTTTTGAAAGATTTGACTTGACTTGAAGCGCTGTTTTCTCTACGATTCGGGTAAGCAGTGGAGGCAATGTCTTTGGAAAACCAATGATATTGTTCCAAGGGCAATGCCTTTGAAAACTGCCGGACAACCTTAAACTCTATATGAAAGGAGAAACACATGAACAAACAAGAATTGATTGAAGCAATTGCAAATGAAGTTGAAGTTACAAAAGCAACTGCAGCTGGTTGTTTGGATGCATTCATCAACACAGTAACTAAAGTATTAAAGAAAAAAGGCGAAGTTCGCTTGGTTGGCTTTGGTACATTTACTACAGCAAAACGTAAAGCAACAACAGGTCGCAACCCACAAACAGGTGCACCAATTAAAATTGCTGCTTCTACACAACCAAAATTCCGTCCTGGTAAATCCTTGAAGGAAGCTTTGAACTAAGTTATAGTTTGTTTAAGCTAAGGTTAAAAAACATCCGCAAATTTGTGGATGTTTTTTTTGGAAAAAATTCTGCTGGTATTTATTTTTTTGAATTGCTAGTATTTATATGTAACAACAAAAACAAAGGAAGGTAAAAATGCCAGCAAAAAAATCAACAAAAAAAGTCGCTGCTAAAAAAACAGCTGCCAAAGCAGCACCAGTAATGGAACACAAATGTGAATGTGGTGAACATTGTCAATGTCATTGTCATGGTCGCGCACATTTATTAAAACATATACTTGTTTGGGCAATTATTTTTGCACTTGGTATGGTTGCAGGAAAAATATTCTGCTGTGGTCATGGATATAAACATATTCCACAAATGCACCCAGTGTTTGTAAATGGTTGTTTGGATATGGCGTCAATTGAAGCTCCAAAAATGAAAGAAAAATTAGCAACTGCAGATGTTGATGCTGATGAATGTATTTCTATCGAAGAATACAGAAATGTTAAAAAAGAAATGAAACTCGAACACAAAGGTATGCGTGGTCCAAAAGATTTTAAAGGTCTGAAAGGTTCAAAAGGTCCAAAAGGTCCAAAAGCAGATAAATAATTTATCCCTATGAAAATAAAAAATCCTGCATGTTTATGCAGGATTTTTTAACCTTTCATAATTCTGGCTTTGTTGCGTTCCCATTCCCTGGTTTTAATTGTTTCGCGTTTGTCAACTTTGTTTTTACCATAACCAATACCCAATAAAACTTTTAATTTGCCGCGATTATTAAAATACAATTTTAACGGGACAATGGTTGCGCCTTTCTCTTGTAATTTACCAATCAAACGGTTTATTTGATTGCGATGCAATAATAATTGTCTTTGCCGTCTTTCATCAAAATTAACGACACGTGCCGCAGTTGGTAATTTTTGAATTTCAACACCAGCCAAATATAAATCGTTTCCACGTCTTTGAACAAATCCATCAACAATAGTTACTAATCCATAACGAATTGATTTTATTTCGGCCCCAGTCAATGAAATACCAGCTTCAATAGTGTCTTCTATTGAATAGGCAAATCGCGCTTTGCGATTTTCAGAAACTTGACCAAATTTTATAATTTGACGTGGCATAGATTAGATTCTATATGATTTTTTCTTAAAATCAAAGGTTTTTGTTGCAAATAAGCATCAGTTTATTTATAATGTACGCGAAGGGAACAGAAGTTTCCTTTGGGACTTAACAATCCTACCAAACGTGTCTGGGAAGACATAAAAAATCCCCAACTATGGTTGGGGTCTGCGAATATATTGAATAAGCAGGGCAATTCGTTTGGTTGTTGTTAAACCCCAACCGCTTTTTTTAGCGGTTGTTTTTATTTAAAGCAACCAAAAGGTTTTGAAAATGATTTTTCCAAGAATGTCAGAATATGAATTTGCAACTTTTTATGTTGTTATAAAGCAAGAACAAATTAAACAAGATTTGCAAATTAAAATTTTATATATTGAATCAGTCATAAAAATAGTTGCTGAATTTATATCAAAAAATAAAAAATGTATTCAGAAAAAATACAAAACCCAATATGACAGTTTAGATGATGAAAACTTTTATTCTGATGTTATAAACATTTTAAAACAGGCAAAACAAAACGGGGTGCCTTTGGAAATCAAAATGCCCTAAGAATCTATTTTGGGGTACAGTTTTTTTGTGTTTTCAAACAGCATAGTTTCCAAATCTTCAATTTGCAAATTTTTGATTTTGGATAATACTTTTGCTGTTTCAATAACAAAAGCTGGTTCGCATGTTTGTCCGCGATATGGTATTGGTGCGCAATAGGGTGCATCGGTTTCGATTACGATTCTATCATTTGGAATTTTTGCAAAAGTTTCACGAATAGATTCGCTGTTTTTAAATGTTAAAATACCGCTTGCTGAAAAATAAAAACCGCGGTCTAACATTGTTTTTGCTAAATCCCAACTGGAAGTATAACAATGCATAACCCCGTGATATTTATTGGTTAATATAGCGGCCGTATCTTTTTCCGCATCGCGCGTATGAATGGCCACAGGCAAATCGTATTTGTATGCGATATCAAGTTGCTTTTCAAATAATTCAATTTGTTTTTCGCGTGTTTGAGGGTTGTAATGATAATCAAGACCGATTTCGCCAACACCAACAACATGTGGATTGTTTAAAACATTATCGGTTAAATATTCGTTTGGTTTTTCATCCAAGTAATCAGGATGAATACCTGTTGTTACAAAAATATTATCGTATGTGTTTGCGAGTTTCAGAGCAGGCTTAATATCTTTTGGATCGGCAGTTGCGCAAATCATTGCGCCAACACCTTTGTCGTTTGCACGTTTAATAACTGCGTCAATACCGCCATCATATTCGTCGATTAAATGGCAATGTGTATCTATAAACATTTTTTTATTTCTGTTAATATCTTGAATATGGTTATATCTGGCTTTAAATTTAATCTATTTATATCCGTAATAGCATTACTTGCCATTGGGTATAAATCAGCCAAATTAAAACAAGCAATTACGTCTAATACAATTCCATATAATGCGGGTTCGGACGCTATTTTGGTTGCTATATTCATTAAATCGCTTGCGTTAGAATGTGAATTATTTAATGTATCTAATAATTCTTCGTATATGACATCGCCTCCGGATGCTTTTAGATTTGCGATTTTTCCGAAACTGCCATTAGCCAGTTTTAATATTTCAGAACTAATTTCTGTATCTGGCATAAATCTTGTGCATAATTCACGCAATTCAGAAATGGTTAATGGGTGCATTTTTTCAACACGTGCACGTGAACGTACTGTTGGTAATACATTTGATAATTGGTGCGTAACAAGCAAGAACAAAGTTTGTTGTGGGGGTTCTTCTAACAATTTTAATATCGCGTTTTCTGCGGCAACCGTCAATTCATCGATTGCGTCTATTAAAACAACGCGCCATTTTCCAGACATAGATGACATTTGCATGCGATCTATCATTGCGCGTACGGTATTAACAGAAATATTTTTTGCGTCAGCTTTAATGTTGCCACGATCATCTAAATTGTGCGCAAGATCTATAATGAAAAAATCACCGACATTTCCATAAACCATCTTAGCAATTTTATATGCCAAAGTGGCTTTGCCAATACCGCGTGGCCCACATAACATCCATACGGGGTGAATAGGGTGTTCTTCGCGGGCATCCCATGCGTCCATAAACGCTTTTAAAGTTTGTGCGTGTCCAATTAAACAATCGTTGTCCATTGGATTTGGAAATTCAAATAAAACTTCTTTCTTTTTTGCCATTATCTATCCCCCAAAAAGAACAGAAATATGTTTCATTATGCGACCAAAGAATAATATTCTTCTGACCTTGTTTTTTGCAATTAACGGTACGCGTTTAACGATATCGCCATTTTTTTCAATAACAACTTCGCCAATGTTTTGACCCTGTTTAACAGGCGCGCTTATTGGTTCTTCGTATCTTGCAAGTACACGAATGTTTTTCAAAGAATAATCTTTCGGCAGTGTTATTGCAACACTTTCTTTTACAGTAGCTTCAACAGTTGGATAACGACCATACCACACAGGAATGTTTACAACAACATCGCCCGGGCGATAGAAAGTTTTTGTTTGTGTTGTTTTGAATCCGTAATTTAATAATTTCTTCATTTCTTCAGCCAAAGCATCATGACCATGGCCACGAAAACCATTTATAACACCAATTAAACGACGCCCGCCGATTTTGGCGCTTGAAACCATACCGTAACCACCTTTGTCAGTATGTCCTGTTTTTAATCCATCTGCACCAGGCATAGAAAATAATAATTTATTGTAATTCATAGTGTGTGTGTGGGACCAATCACGACACCAATCTGTTTTTGAATCTTCAAATTCAAAACGTTTTGTTGCAAAAAGCGGATAAATATCAGGATATTCAGAAATAATGTGTTTTGCCAATATTGCCAATTCGCGTGATGTCATTAAATTGTTTTCATGTGGCAATCCGCTGGCATTTCCAAAACTCGATTGAATCATACCAATTTTATGTGCATATGATTGCATTGCTTCTGTGAATTTAGATTCAGATCCAGATATTTTTTCTGCGACCATCACAGATGCGTCCCCCGCAGACAAAACAATAATACCAAGTATTGCATCACGCACAGATATTTTCTGGTCCTTTACTAAACAGATTTTGCTGGCCGAATACCAAAGTGGATTTTTATATTCTGCGTTTTCAGATGCAACCAATATGTCATCCATTTTTAATCGTCCTGATTTTATTTCATCAAACAAAACCGCCAAAGTCATCAGTTTTAACATAGAAGAAGGGGGCATAAGCGTATCGGCGTTTTTTGATACTATTTCAAATCCGCTGTCGTAATCTATTAAATATGCAGATTTTGCTGTTGTATCAAAGGCCGCATTCGCAGTCGCACAAACAAATAACAAAGATAAAATCAGGAACTTTTTCATCATGTTTATTGAATGATAGCAACTATAACCATCATTTCCAATGTTTTTTTATAAAAAAACACGCAGGTTTCATCCTGCGTGTTTTTAATGTTTTTCTTGCCTTTATCTTGTTTTGGAAACAGGTTGCATAACATATGTTTTTTTCATGTTCTCCAAAACTGTTTTTATATTGACAATGTATTCTGGATGCTGTGCAGCATGTTGTCTTACAATATTCAAAATTTTATCTTCGATATTGTCAATTTTTTCTTTTAATTCAGAATGTTTTTTTACATGATCAAATTCTTTGGCAATTTTTATTATCTTTCTTTGTTCTTCTTCGCTTAATTCATTACAAACAACAGTGGCCACTGTTTTCAAAGATTTTGTATCGTTTAAAAATTGTTTGTATTTGTTTAATTCAGGGTGTTTCTGTATTTCTTCATTTATATATTGTTGTGTTAAATCGCGTGCTTTTTTGTTTGCAGCCCCAGGAATAATAAAGAAACCAAAATAACTTAATAATGCACAAGTTATAACTAATAACACAGACAAAAAATCTATGCTGTTATCTGTTGTGTCATCAGGGTGTGTTTGTTCGAAATTCTGAACCGCTACTATATGTTGATGTGTCGAAATAATTGTTGCTATACCAATAGTGGCAAATGCTGTTGCTATGATATAATATGGTTT
>CAMVAB010000026.1 GCA_947165335.1 uncultured Pseudomonadota bacterium
GTGCCTTCGGCTGCTTCGACTGCGACAACCTGTTTATCGACAACAACAGATGCACCAATATCTTCGGTTCCAATGGTGTGTGAAACCTGGATAGCACGTTCGATGTCGCGCATATCTGATTTTGCAGGTTTAACCTTGGTTTGAATACCTGGTTTTTCAAAAGTTAATTCTGGTGCTAAATCTTGTGCAGCAACAATTTCATATCCGCGTTTCTCTAACGCTTTGTTAAATGCGACAGCCATAGAATCATACCCCCGTTGATGTTTTATAACACTTAATAATACAGACAATGACCACAAATCAGGACGAATATCAGACAAGTTTACGTGCCCCAATGCCCCAACAAAACATAATTTTGTTATTCCGCGTTTTTTACATTCGCGTGCTGCAAGACCCGCACCGCCAATACGAACAACCAAATCAGGTTTTAATGCAGGGTCATAAAAGTTTTTTATACCCACGACATAAACATCCCACCCGTTTTTACGCATCGCATCGCGCGCTAAAAACGGCAGGGACAATGCCCCACAAAATAAAGCTATTTTTTTGTCTGTATTTTTTTTCATATCTTTATAATAGATGCAAAACACATTGGAATCAAGAATGTTTTTATGTTAGAATAATTTCATGGCGACACAAAAATGTCCTTTTATAAATTTATGTGGTGGCTGTAAATACGATTTTACAGACGACAAATATCATGAAAATAAATTAAGCGAATTACCAAAGATAAATTTTACGCATGATGCGATTTTTGGAAAGCCAGGCACGCGCAGACGCGCTGAATTTGCTTTTGTTGACGGGCATTTTGGTTTCTATAAAAAGCAAAGCAAAGATATTGTTGATATAAACAGATGTATAAATGTTTGTGATGAAATAAACGATGCTTTGAAATATGTTTCAAAATTGCCATGGATTGGTTCAGGGTCTGTTTTAATTACAAAATGTGAAAATGGCGTGGATATCTCAGTTAATGCAACAGTGCCATATTTTAACGCTGAATTCAAAGGGGCCGTTGAAAAATTACCACCACAAATAATTCGTTTTAATTGGAACGATAAAACTGTGCGTAAATATGCCCAGCCAGAGATAAAATTTAACGATAAAATCATACCATATCCAACAAATGCTTTCTTGCAACCAACCATTGAAACAGAACAGATTTTGCGTGATTTGGTTGTGAAACATGTTGGAAATGAAAAACGCGTCGCAGATTTGTTTTGCGGTCTTGGTAATTTTACATTTGCGACCAAAGCGACCGGCTTTGATATTATTGGAAATGGGATAAAACGCGATTTGTTTAAAAAACCGTTAACGGTTAAAAATCTTGAACGATATGATGTTGTTATAATGGACCCTCCACGCAGCGGGGCGGAAAAACAATCAAAAGAATTATCAAAATCAACAGTAAAACGAATCGTTTATGTTTCATGTAACCCAACAACTTTTGTTCGTGATAAAAAAATATTGGAACATGGCGGATATAAAATGACGGTTGCTATACCAATTGACCAATTTGTCGGATCACCACATTGGGAAATCTTCAGCGTTTTTGAGAAATAGATTTTCGTTTTTTTGTTTTAGATATAAGGAGTTTTAAAAAATAAGGTCGCAATCGCAACCTTATTTTTTACTTTTCTTTTCTTCTTTGTCATTTAATCGCACGATTTGTTTTGGATTATCTTTTAATGATTTTATTGTTGAATCAAGTTGCGCTTTCTTTTCCATAAATATTTTTTTGTTTGCCGCATCCAAATTATCTATGGCCGGCAATTTCACAGTCATAGGATTTACATGAACACCGTTTTTAATAACTTCGTAATGTAAATGTGGTCCAGTTGACATCCCCGTAGATCCAGCATAACCGATAATTTGTCCCTGGCGAACAACTGTGCCAACATTTACCCCCTTTGCGAATTTTGACATGTGTGCATACAAAGTTTCAAAAGTTCCATTATGTCTTATTTTTACAAAATTACCATGACCACGATTGAAACTTTTTGCAATTACACGACCAGAACCAGCTGCTGGAATTGGTGTTCCTGTTGGTGCACGGAAATCAACACCTTTATGGGCACGTGTATATCCTAATACAGGATGTTTACGCGAACCAGAAAATTTAGATGTGATTTTTGCGTTGTTAATGGGTGTTCTTTTTAATGATTTGATTGCACCGTTCCCGTTTTCATCATAATAACCAGAATGTCCATCAGGTTTTACATAACGATACATTTGAACATTTCCACGCAACGCATCAAAAGATACAGCCAAGATATGTCCGTTATCTACCTTTTTGTCCGAAGCAAAATTTTCTTCATATAAAACATAAAACTTTTGCCCTGCCCTGATATCACGTTCAAAATCCATTTCAAACGCCAACAAATCATAGACATCCAAAATGATTCCTTCGGGAATACCGGCATCCATGGCAGATAAATAAAAACTGCTGCCCTGGGCAATTTCGCCTTCTTTGAATGCGATTCGTGTATCACGTGCAATTTCAATTTTTTGACATTGCCATGTATCAGGTGTTCCGCAATCTACTTCAATTTTATTCCATGGGCCATTTTCAATTATGATTTTTGAAATTGGTGCGTTTTCATTTGGTCGAACGAAATCGATTTTATCACGACCAGCACGCAAAGTTGTAAAATCTGCATCGTTTTTCAAATTTTTTGAAATAATATCTATATCGCGCATAGCAAAGCCCTGTTCGCCCAAAAGCTTTGATAATGTATCCCCAGATTTAACACTAACAACAGTATGTGTTTCAGTTGAAAATACCGCATCTCGCGCAGGTTTATAAAAACATACAACGCCAACTGCAATCACAACCATGGCAATTGCAATCCACATAATAATACGCGACAAAACATTTACATCGCTGACTTTTTTACAAGATTTTACCAATCCGGCATTCATCTTTTTTATAATATATTTTGCTTTTTTCATGAACGCCATTATAATAAAAATATGAATATAAATCAAGCATTCGCAATTTTAAAAAACGCAGGTGGCATTCGCGCTGCCCGAATTATTACGGAAAAACATAAACATATGTCCTGGATTCGTGTTATGTATTACGCGTTTTTGTTGAAACGCGGGATGCCGGTCGCAAAAATTATTCATTCAAAATGGTTTTATGGACTTGAATTTTATACAAATAAAAATACTTTGGATCCACGCCCAGACACCGAAACATTAGTCGAAGCAGTTATCAAAGACGCTATTGAAAACAAACCACGCAAAATATTAGATATGGGAACCGGGACCGGATGCATTATATGTGCACTTTGCAAAAACATCGCTAATTCAACCGGGGTCGCAATAGATAAATCAAAATCCGCTTTGCGTGTTGCGAAAAAAAATATAAAACGGTTCAATCTGGAAAAACAAATAAAAATCGCACATGGCAATTTCGATAATTTCAAATCAAAAGAAAAATTTGATATTATCGTTTCAAATCCACCATATATAAAATATGGCGACAAACGCGTTAATGATGCTGCGCGCTTTGATCCCAAAATGGCGCTTTATGCAAAAAATAACGGATTGTTTGCATATGAACAAATTGCCAAGAATGCAAAAAATCTCATTAAACAAAATGGCAAAATATATCTTGAAATTGGTATTGGTCAATCAAACCCAGTTATTAAAATTTTTAATTTTTACGGTTGGAAATTCGATCGTATTGAACAAGATTTATCTGGTATAAATCGTGTATTGATATTTAACCTTTGAAAAACTGATTATGTTTTTTTAACCAACCAACAGTTGTATCCATGCCATGTCCATGAACGACGTAAGTTTCATCATCCAGATCCATATCACAAAGATTTTCTATAGATTGGTGTAGTTGTTCATGATCGCCACCTGGAAAATCAAAACGTCCATGACTTTCTGCAAATAATGTGTCGCCTGTTAACAATATTTTATATTGTGGAAAATAGAACATTAAACCACCAGGTGTGTGACCTGGACTTTCCATTATTTCCATATTTATATCTGGTAATATCTCAATTGAGCCCGCTGATATATTTAATGGTTTTTTATAATTGTCATGAATATGCGGAATCCCGAACATATCAAGTATTTCGTTCCCCCAACCAATTAAATAATTATCATTAGCATTTAAAAACCAATTCACATTAAAAGCACGTGCTAAAGCTGGTGCAGCAGATATATGATCGGGATGTCCATGCGTTGCATATATCGCACATAATTTAAGCCCACGTTCCAAAAGAACCTTTTCCCAATCTGCCGCCTTACCCCATGGGTCAAAAATAACAGCATCCAAACCATTTGAAACCAACAACGAATTTGTATTCGTTGGTGGCATATGAAGAACTTCAAATTTTATATCGTTATTTTTTTGCATGTGATTTTTTTACTGTTTTTTTGGTTGTCTTTTTTGCGACTGTTTTTTTACCAGAAATAATTTCGCGGATTTCGTCCCCAGACAATGTTTCTTTGTCCAGTAATGCTTTTGCTAACTTTTCCACTGTCGCTTTGTTTTTGGACACCAAAGTTTTTGCATCTTTGTATGCGGTTTCTAACCATTTGCGGATTTCAGCATCAACGCTTTCTGCTGTTTTTTCAGACGCGTTTTCAAGTGCAATTCTTTGACCAAAAGTTTGTGCCTGGTTAACAGCGACCATACCAATTTTATCAGATAATCCTGCCGTAGTAATAGAACGACGTGCCAGATGTGTTGCCATTGCGATATCGCTTTCCGCACCTGTTGTGATTTTATTTGCACCAAAGAATATTTCTTCTGATGCACGCCCCGCCAAGAACACTGATAAATTCGCACGAATTTCATCCAAACGCATTGACACTTTGTCGTCTATTGGTAAATGTTGAACCATACCCAGCGCACGTCCACGCGGTATAATCGTTGCCTTGTGAATTGGGTCAGTAAGTCCGCTGTAATGATTACCAACAAAGGCATGCCCTGCTTCGTGATATGCGGTCAATTTAATATCTTCTGGACGCATTTTACGATTTTTAACTGGCCCCATTAAAATTTTGTCGCGCGCTTCTTCTATATCACTTTGTTCGACCAGTTTATGTTCTGCGCGCACAGCATGAAGTGCCGCTTCATTTAATAAATTTTCCAAATCAGCACCACTGAAACCAGTTGTTCCACGCGCCACATCCATCATATTAACATTATCATTTATTTTATATTTCTTGGCATGAAGATTTAATATGTCATGACGTCCTTCGAGATTTGGTAATTCAATATTTATCTGTCTGTCAAAACGACCTGGACGCAAAAGCGCGGCATCTAACATATCAGGGCGATTCGTTGCGGCAATAACAATGATACCTGTTTCGTTTGAGAACCCATCCATTTCAATCAATAACTGATTCAAAGTTTGTTCACGATCATTATCATTTATTGTGTGTTTGCTACGGCTTTGACCAATAGCGTCTATTTCATCAATAAACAAAATGCAAGGTGCATTACGTTTTGCAAGTTCAAATATTTCTTTGATTTTTGCAACACCCAGACCAACTATAATACCTGAAAAATCACTGCCTGATGTAGCAAAGAAAGGAACATTTGCTTCACCTGCAACAGCGCGCGCAAGTAATGTTTTACCGGTTCCTGGTTCGCCGGACAGCAATATTCCGCGTGGAACACGTGCGCCCAAAGCCTTGAATTTTTCTTTGTTTTTAAGGAAATCTACAACTTCCATCAATTCTTGTTTTTCAGTATCAATTCCTGCAACATCTTTGAATGTCGTTTTTGTTTTTCCTGTTGTAATTTTGGTTGGGTTTTGACCAATTAAACTGCGTGTTATTCCGCCGCCACCATTTCCGCCACGCATGATACGCAATAACCAAATCAAGAACAAAGCACTAACTAGAATTGGCAGCCATCTTGCGACACCGTCCCACAACGAATCGTTATTGTTAATGGAAACTGTTGCACCATTTTTAGAAATTTTTTCCAACAATTCTGGATTATAAGTAATCGTTGCATGATATGGTGTGCCGTCTTTCAAAGTTCCAACTGCAACATTATCTTTTTGTATATCCATTGTTTTGATATCGTTTACACGACGCAAAACATCTGAAAAAGATAATTCAATTGGCGCTTTTCGATCTGCTTTATTTGTAATCAAACCACCTGCGTTATTTATTCCGCCACTAACAATAATGCGAACAATTAACATTACAAACAATATTGCAAAAATAACCAGATAAAATTTTGATCCGTCTTTCTTCTTAAATAAATTATTTACGTTTTTCATGTCTTTTCCTAAAACTTGTTCTTTTTCCTTCTGGGACAATAAGTATTCTGTCATTTAATCTGCGGACAGTACAATGTCCCAATGTGAATTTACAATCACTTTGTAAATTAGATAGTGCCTTTTGCAAAGAATTCAAGCGCACTTGGTAATTGTTCCCCCCGATTTTTTGAATCAAAGTTCCAAGAAACTTTAATCTAATTTCTTCTGCTTCGTCAAACAAAAAAGAGGCAACAAACATCGCACCCCATGAACGAATAACCATTTCAACGCGCGACGCAATGTATTTGTCCATCCATTCACGTGTGCGCGATAAATTTTGAATTGCTAACAAAATGCGCGCATCACTAATTCCGAGTTCATCGTTTAATAAATGACGATTTTTGCGAATTTTTACGCGCGTGTAATGTTCATCGCTGTTCATAGAATCGACAAAATATTTAATGTTATTATCATCGCAATATTTTCTGATTTCTTCGCGCGACACCTCTAATAATGGACGTAAAATTTTAACACCGTTTCTTTCTGATTCTGGAAGCATCGCTGCCAAACCATACAAACCGCTTCCGCGCGAAAGATTCATCAAAAAGGTTTCAATTTGGTCATCGCTTTGATGTGCAGTCAAAAGATATTCAATATTATTTTCATGACAAAAATCTGTCATCATTTGATATCGTGCTTCACGTGCAGCCGCTTCCAATCCATTAACTGGTTTTTCGCCGTCCCAATAAAAAATGCGGCATGTAATATTTAATTTTTCACAAACAGTTTTTACATATTCTGTTTCTGCATCAGCCTGGGCGCGCAATTTATGATTCACATGTAAACAAACAACATTTGCACCAATTTCATGCAACCAATATAGTAAACACATGGAATCAACACCACCACTGACCGCAACGGCCATTTGTTTGCCGCTATATTTACGCATAAAATCTTGAAACTTTTGATTCATAACAGGACTATTTTATGGTATAATTTCGAAAAATAAAGGAAAAATACAAATGAATGGAAAAATTAAATCTGTGGCAGTTTATTGCGGACATCAGTATGGAAACAACCCTGAATTTGCCAGAGATGCGCGTAAAATCGGTGAATTATTGGCTCGAAATAAAATTACGTTGGTTTTTGGGGGTGGAAATGTCGGTTTGATGGGAACTGTGGCCAGTGCGGCACTTGAAAACGGTGGCGAAGTTATCGGAATTTCAACAACGCATGTAGTTTCTCTTCAAGAACCGGCTCACGATGGTATTGATGTCAAAGTTGTAGAAGGGCTTTCTGAACGCAAAGAAGAAATGTTTGAACTGTCAGATGCTTTTGTGATTTTACCAGGCGGGATTGGAACTTTAGATGAAATGACGGACATCATGACAAAACAACAGGTTGGCGAATCTCATAAACCAATATATATGATGAATACGGCAAAATATTGGGAAATTTTCGGTCAAGTTATGACACATATGCAATCTGAAGGTTTTATGCCAAACCCAGATGCATATAATTTGCACGTTGTAAACAACCCAGATGATTTAATAAAAAAGTTAATCAATGGTGACGATCTTGTCGCGTGATGTTTGACCTTTTAATATTTTGATTCTGGATTTTGGAACATCAAAATAGTCGGACAATAATTCAACAACAGCGGCATTTGCGCGCCCATTTTCGGGCGCAATCGTTGTATAAACGCGTAAAACACCGTCGCTTTCAACGACTTTGTTTTGCTTTGCATGTGGGGTCACACGCACATTAAAATTCTTCAACAAATCTTTCATCGCTCATAATATGAATATGAAAATGCATCACAGATTGCCCTGCGCCGCGACCAGTATTAGCAACAGTTCTGAAATTATTACGCAAACCCAATTTTTCAACAGTATTGCGAACACCGCACCAAAAAGCCGCCTGAAATTCAGCCGGTGCATTTGCTGTAAAATCGAAAATGTCCGTATATTCACCACGTGGAATTACCAAAACGTGAACTTTTGCGCGTGGTGCGACATCATAGAAAGCCAACACATTGTCATCACTGTAAACTGTTTTATTTGGAATTTCGCCACGCAATATTTTTGCGAAAACATTATTTTTATCGTACATGATAACCTCTTTTTTCGATATTGGAATAATACACTGCAAATATATATAAATCAAGACCTTGAAAAGCCATTTTTTTGGACTATATTTTGAACATCAGCTCAAAGGAGTGTTTTAATGTTTAAACCATTACACAATTATGTTCTTCTCGAAAGAATAGAAGAAGAAAATAAAACCGCTGGTGGAATTATTATCCCAGATAATGCGAAAGAAAAGCCTGTTCATGGTCGCGTAATTGCGGTCGGCGAAGGAAACATTGAAAATGGACAAAAAATACCAATGTCTGTTAAACCGGGCGACAATGTATTATTTGCTAAATGGGCGTCCAGCGCAAACGAAGTTAAAATAGATGGCAAAGATTATGTTTTAATCAAAGAATCTGACATACTTGGAATTTTATAAAAAGGAATAAATCATGGCCAAAGATATTGTATTTAATACTGATAAATTGGCGGCGGGTGTCGATAAATTGGCAAACGCTGTGAAAATTACAATGGGACCAAAAGGTCGCACTGTTGTGATCGAACGCGCATATGGCGCCCCAGTTGCAACAAAAGACGGCGTGACAGTAGCAAAAGAAGTTTCATTAAAAGACAACGCTGAAAACATCGGTGCAAAAATGATTCAAGAAGTTGCAAAACGTGCCGGCGATTCTGCTGGGGATGGAACAACAACTGCAACAGTACTCGCTCAAAATATTTTCCGCGAAGGCCGTCGTGTTATTGCTGCTGGTATGAATCCAATGGATGTTAAACGCGGTATAGATATCGCGGTAGAAGCCGTCGTTAAAGACATTGAAAAACATGCACGCGCTGTTAAAGATTCATCTGAAATAGCCCAGGTTGCAACAATATCTGCAAACAGCGATTCGGATATTGGTCAAAAGATTGCAGACGCAATGGAAAAAGTTGGCAAAGAAGGTGTTATCACGGTTCAAGAGGCCAAAGGGTTAAATACCGAAATCGATGTTGTCGAAGGTATGCAATTTGATCAAGGTTTCATGTCGCCCTATTTCGTTACTAACAGCGAAAAAATGTTGGCCGAATTAGACAACGCACAAATCTTGGTTTCTGAAAAGAAAATCACAGGTCTGCAAGCATTGCTTCCGATTTTGGAACCAATCGCTCAAAGCGGTCGTCCATTATTGATTATTGCCGAAGATATTGAATCAGAGGCACTTGCAACATTGGTATTGAACCGTTTACGTGGTGGATTAAAAGTTTGCGCCGTCAAAGCCCCGGGCTTTGGTGATAGACGCAAAGAAATGCTGAAAGATATCGCCATCGTTACTGGCGCAACTGTCGTATCTGATGATATGGGTATGACATTTGAAAACATCACACCTGCGGTATTGGGATCTGCAAAACGCGTTGTTGTCACAAAAGACAAAACATTATTGGTAAACGGTAATGGCGATACAGATGCCATCAAAGCTCGTGCTGATGAAATCCGTCAAAATATATCTGAATCCACAAGCGAATATGATAAAGAAAAATTACAAGAACGTCTGGCTAAATTAGTTGGTGGCGTTGCTGTTATCCATGTCGGCGGTATGACCGAAGTTGAAGTCAAAGAAAAGAAAGATCGCGTTGATGACGCATTGGCCGCTACACGCGCCGCAGTTGCCGAAGGCATAGTCGCTGGTGGTGGTGTCGCTTTGGTTCGCGCGACCGAATCTTTGAAAGATTTACATGGAACGAATCCGGATCAAAATGTGGGTATCGACATCGTCCGTCGTGCAATTATCACACCATGTATGCAAATTGCTGAAAATGCAGGTGTATCTGGCGAAATCGTTGTTGGCAAAATCATGGAAAACAAAGATTACAATTTTGGATATAACGCACAAACTGGCGAATATGTTGATATGATGAAATCTGGCATTATTGACCCAGCCAAAGTTGTTAAAACTGCAATTATGGCGGCGGCATCAACCGCGGGGGTATTGTTAACAACCGGCGCAGTAATGTC
>CAMVAB010000027.1 GCA_947165335.1 uncultured Pseudomonadota bacterium
CCGCTGTTAAATGTATGGCATCGTGCAGCGCTTTTATATACAGGTTTAACAGATGGTTTAATGATACAGTTTTCTTTGGCAACGTTAGTTGCATTGATTATAACTATACCGGTATTATTGTGGCACATATGGGCGTATATTGCACCTGGATTACATAAAAATGAAAAACAATTTTTGATACCTATATTTGTATGTTCACCGATATTATTTATTATGGGGGTTGCATTTGCTTTTTATGTTTTGTTTCCGTTCGTTTTTGAATTTTTCTTGGAAATGAATAAAACAGCAAAATTGCCAATCGTTTTACTGCCTGCTGTCACTGGTTATTTAGCATTTGCAATAGGATTATTAAAAGTTTTCGGTTTGGCTTTTCAATTGCCTTTGGTTTTGATTGGTTTGAACAGGGTTGGGGTGCTTTTAAAACAAGCCGCAATTAAAAGTCGAAGATATGTAATTATTGGCGTTTTTGTTTTAGCTGCTATGTTGACACCACCTGACATTGTTTCACAAATAGTGTTGGCTTTGCCAATGTGGTTGCTTTTCGAAATCAGTATTTTATTTATGCGTAATGATGCATAAGTGTTTTATTTTTAAGCAATTTATGATATAATTCAAAATGTGAAAAAATATATAAACTTCTTGAAAGTGTCTGTTGTGTGTGCACTGACATTGGGTGCATGTGATTTGCAACCAAAAATTGCTTCTATTCCTGATAGTATAGGTATGTTTATTGAAGACAGATATCCTGCATTGTTGGCTGATCCTGAAACGCAACCAGAAATATATAATTCAGCGGTAACAGATTACGGGGTTTATGCATCGCCTGAATTGTATGGTTCTGCAAAAATGGAAGATTATGTTTTATATGCAAGTGTGGACGATTATGTTTTAGTCCCTGAAACAAAAGAAGAGGAAATCGTAAAGGAACAGGTCGATAAACAAACAGAACAAGAGATAAAAGAAGATTATTTAATAGTACCTGTATACGGCGGAAATACTGTGTTAGATAAACAGGTTGAACCAAAATCTGAAACAAAACAAGATGATGCAATTATTGTAGCCAAAGGTGATACTGTATATTCGTTGGCGCGTAAATACAATATGACGGTTTCTGAATTCGCAGATATAAATAATTTAAAAGAACCGTATACTCTTTCCATTGGCCAAAAATTAACGACTCGTAAATCAACAAAACAAACAAATGTTCCAAATATTATTTCAGAAGAAAAAGTTCAACAAATAAAGAATGCAAAGACCGAAAAAATCGTTGTAAAAGAAACGGTCAAACCAAACAATACGAAACGCGTTGATCTTGAAGAAATTACAGTTGCCAAAGGCGATACACTTTATTCGTTATCACGCAAATATGAAATACCTGTTAATGATTTGGCTGTGATGAATAAAATATCTACACCGTTCACGTTGTCGGTTGGCCAAAAGATCAAAGTTCCAAAATTAAGTGGTGTTCAAACACGTTCTGCGACTGAAATAAAATCGACACCAAAAATAACGCCGGCCAAGACAACAGCAACAAATACAAAAGCATTGCAAAAACAGCCAGAAAAAATATCATCTAATCCAAAACAACAATTACCAAAAATTTCTGCACGTTCAGCATCAAAGTTTTCGTGGCCTGTTCGTGGAACGATTTTATCGGCATATGGTCCAAAGAAAGGTGGACTGGTTAATGATGGTATAAATATTTCTGCAGCACTTGGAACGCCTGTTAAAGCAGCAGAAAATGGTGTGGTAGCGTATGCTGGTAATGAAGTTAAGGGAATGGGCAATCTGGTTATTATTCAACACAGTGATGGATGGATGACTGTTTATGCACATCTTGATTCTATGTCTGTAAAACGCGGCAGCAAAGTTAGTGTTGGCGAACAAATAGGTAAAGTTGGCAAGACGGGTAAGGTTGATAAACCACAACTTCATTTTGAAATACGCAAGGGTACAAAGGCGTATAACCCGACACAATATCTAAAAAAATAAAGGCACATAATTTGTGCCTTTGTTTATAAATCATATAATTATTTGTTTAACAATGTTCCCCATGCAGCTTTATATCCGCCATCACGAGTCAAAATAATTTTTGCATTGTTTAATTGTGTCGCAGTTAAACCGCGAATGATATATGATTCTTGTAAACGGCCTGAAGTTTTTGTTTTAATTTTCGGCAAATCGACAGACATAGCTTCTTCGCTGCAACAAATGCTTTCGTTGCATTCAAAGCATTGGTATATCACCGAGGTATATGTTTTGCCAGGACGCAAATCAATCAAATCGACGGACATTTTCAAGCCTTCGTTTGTTTCTTTGAATGAAATTGTTCCCATTGCAGATTCGCCGCCATTAGAAGAACGCGTGTAAACATTAGCGTTAACAGCCTTGATATTAGATGTATCATATGTTTGATAGAAAATTTCCGGTTGTTTTTGCTTTTGTGCGTGATGTTGTTTTTTGTGATGTGGCTTGTCTTGATTTTTTTGTTCATGGAATTCAGGGTGTCTCATATTACATGATGTGCATCCGCCTACAAGTAATACGGCACCGCAAAGTGATGCAATTAAAAACAAGTTTTTGTGTTTCATAAAAATCTCCTTTGGTTAGTGTTGTTGCAATAAATATAGTATCTTAAATTATGTCGTGTGTCTGTTGGTTTGAATCCCTAGGAAGTTAGAGATACCGTGTTTGTTATAAAAACTTGCTTTTATTAAAAAAGAAGGTATAATTTCCAGCACTGGATGCATAGCTCAGTTGGTAGAGCAACTGACTCTTAATCAGTGGGTCCAGGGTTCGAGTCCCTGTGCGTCCACCAGAATAAAAAAGACCGCTTTTGCGGTCGTTTTTATTTTTGCGCACAGTTTGACGAGAATCCCTTGCAACGAAGTTGCCGGTTCGAAAATAAGTAGATTTTGCAAGTGAAACGCGGCGAAATCGTTACGTTTTAGGCGCAGGGTTTTACCCGAGCCAGTCCCTGTGCGTCCACCAAAAAATTCATCCACAGTAAAGACCGGGGATTTTTTGTATATTGCTTTTTTGTTTGTTGTAATATATAATATTAAAGTCAGGAAATAAAAGGAGAAAATATGAAAAAATATTTCGTTCTTACATCTATTTTGGCTTTGACCGCTTGTGGCGGTGGCGGTGGCGGACACAGTGGTTCCGTGGCCAATAATGGTGCATCAGAATTCGCTCGTTCCGGATTTATTTCTGATGCAGCAAAAGAAAGTAATGGTAAAGTGACAAGTTTATCTTCGGCTGTTATTGTTTCCAAAGATGGTTCGGGTAGCGCTGTAGTTCGTACTGCAAAAGAATTCAATGGCAAAGAATACGAAGTATATTCTTTGGAAGATGTTAAATTATATGCGGCTGATGTCGTCCATACTGGTAACGGATTTTTGAAAATAGGTATGGATGATGCGGGGCGCATAGAAAAAATTACGATGGAAATCGGTGAAATTGGTGCACCTGTGGCACGAGATGGTGAATCTAACAGATTCTTTGGACCAATCTTTGAATATGTCCCAGATGGTAATGATCAGGCAGAATACAGAATTGCAAATACTGGTCAAACCGCGTCTGATTTGGCAGCATTAAAAGCAGATTTAGTTTCCAAAGGCAAAATATCAGCAGCTGGCCATTGGAATATGGTTAATGAACACATGGATGTTGTAACATATGGTAAAGATATAGATGGAAATGGCACCGCATTGCAATATGCTGATTTCGGGCACTTTAATCCAGTTTACAGCACAAAATACAAAAATGTAGATTCTTTGTCTGATGCTGATATGGTGAAGGCACGTAATGGTGAAAGTTTAGGTCGTGGAACTGAACTGGATAAAGAGAATGAACATTTTGACGATCAAATGGCCGCTGAAGATTATCAATTGTTTGCCGGCGGTTACGCTATCAGAGGAACAGAAATGAAAGATACATTAGCTCCAAGAAGTGCGGAATTCAAAGGTAAAGCAATTGGTCGTGTGTATACAACTGTGTCAGCGGACGACGGTGTTTTAGAAAGCACCAGAACATCCAAAGCTGCGGCAAATGGATATTCTGCAGAACACGATATTAACAAAGCTTTCACAACCAAGGAAGCAACATTGAAAATAGATTTCAATGGTAAACAAACATTAGAAATGCCATTCTATACTCATTCGGATGATCCTGATAGCAAATTCTATGATGTAAAATTAGTGAAGAAAGCAGATGGAACTATGGAAGCTCCTGTGTTCACAGGAACACCAACTAATGCCGACCACAAATTATATCATGCTTTGGATGGTGATAATGTAAAAGAAACATCTTTCAACCCTGGGTATTATGGTGTGAATACAGCGGTTGAAGCAGCTGGAACAGCCAGATTATATTCCAAAGAAGATTTAGGCGATGGCGTTCAACGTGAATACGAGGTTCAAGCTGCATATGGTATGAAAAGACAATAAGTGTTAAAACGAATTGTTTTTATTTTATTGTTCCTAGGATTTCAGCCCATGTTTTCATGGGCTGAATCTAATCATGCAAAAACAATAACTTTGTCTGCGCTGGATGCTGTTAAAATGGCAGGAGATTTGGTTTACAAAGGTGATTATGAACAGGCGCAAGATATTTTAATCAAGATGCCACAAACTAATAATTTGCCGGTAGAGATTGAACGGTGGTATCTGCTTGCCCAGATAGAACAAAAGAAGGGCAATATTGATGAAGCAATAAGAATTTATCGTAAGATTTTAGATGATCAACCTGATATATCAAAAATACGATATGAATTAGCTATTTGTTATATGATGAAAAAACAATGGTATCGTGCTGATTATCATTTGCGTCTTGCTATGGCGGGTCAAGATATTCCAGATGAGATTAAACAACGAATGTTATATCTGCGTTATATTGCACGCCAAAATAAAAAGTGGAACGTATGGTTTAATGTTGGTGTTGCACCTGATACAAATGTAAATCAAGCTACGGGTGGCAAAGAATGCATAATAAATGCGTGGGGTGAATTTTGTCGCGATTTACCAGAACCAGAACGCGTAGTCGGAACTAATGTAGTATTGGGTGGCGATTATGAATTTAAATTGTCTGAACAACATTGGCGTTGGAAAAGCGATGCGTTCTTTTATACAAATGTTTATAATAAACACGATTATGATGATTTATATGTTTCTGCATCTACTGGACCACGATATATCTGGGAACGAGGAGATGTTTGGTTGGCTGGAATTATAAATCGCAGTTGGTATGGTTGGGACAGATATAATTGGGAATACGGTCTAAGATTAGACACTAATTATGATTGGACACGCAAACTGTCCAGTGGAATATCTTTTCGTGTTTTAGATAATAAATATGATGAATATGGTAAATATATGAACGGACAAATATATTCTTTGAATCCTCATTTTGTATATTCTTTTGACAGCAGCAAATATATGATTTGGCGTGGCGGCCTGGAACGCGATACAGCTAAAATAGACGCCTATGCAAATTGGCGTTATAATACCAGTATTGGATTTGGATCTGAACTGGTATATGGGTTTCATTTATATATTGAACCGTATTTTTCATGGACACAATACGATGGTGAAAAATGGGTTGTGAAGAATAACACATATCAACCAGTCAAAGAACGCGATTTTATGCAAAGATATGCAATTTCAGTTTCTAATAATAAATTAGAGATCTGGGGTTTTGTACCAACTTTGACTTTTGCATATACCCAAAAAGATTCAAATATACATTCGCGCGAATACAAAAAATGGACTGCTGAATTTACTTTTCAACAGCGTTTTTAACAGATTCTTGCAAAAAACCTTTTTATGCTTTAATATTTTATTATGAAAATTATAGATGCTCATTCTCATACAGATTATATAACGCACATTGTTCAAAGTGATGTTGTTGGAACAGTTTGTTGCACAACGGACGAATCACAATGGAAAAATTTAATAGATATTATTTCCGAAGATAATCGTGTATACGGCGCTTTTGGTGTGCATCCATGGTTCGTCGAAAATATCAAAGCTGGTTTTGAAAATCGTTTATATAATTTATTGAAAAAACATACATCTTTAATGGTTGGTGAAATAGGGCTAGATAAATATAAACCAAATATGGATAAACAAATAGAAATATTTAAAAAGCAATTTGATATTGCTGTGCGTTTGCATCGATCAATGTTTCTGCATTGTGTTGGCGCATGGGATAAAATATTTAATATATTAAAACAATATAAAAAATCTGAATTGCCAATCATAGTTGTACATGATTTTCATGGCAGCGATAGTATTTTGCTCAATTTAATTAAAAATTATAATATCATGTTTTCTTTTAATAAAATTGTTAAACCCGAACAAATCCGCCGTATACCAGAAAATAGACTTTTGATTGAAACTGATGCTAAACCAGATGTTTGTCTGGTTGATGTAATTCATAAAATTGCGAATATTAAAGAAAATGATAGAATATGGGAAATAATATATAATAATACGAAAAAGGTTTTAGAATATGGACAGATTACATCGTATTAGTTTATTGTTGGGCGGGACGGCCGTTAAAAAATTACAACAATCAACAGTAATGGTTGTTGGTTGTGGTGCAGTTGGTTCGTTCGCTATTGAAGCATTGGCACGCAGTGGGGTGGGGCATATTGTTATAATAGATTTTGATTCTGTCGAAGAATCAAATATAAATCGTCAATTGTTCGCACTTGATTCAACAATCGGTGAAACAAAGGTTGAAATTGCAAAATCCAGAATTCATGATATAAACCCAAGAATAAAAGTAGATGCGATAAATACTTTTTTTGATAAAAATACAGATATAAATATTAACCCAGATTTTGTTATAGATGCTATAGATACAGTGGAATCAAAAATAGCAATTTATAAATGGTGTTTTGACAAAAACATTCCTTTCATATCAAGTATGGGGGCGGCTCGTAAAACAGATATTACACAAATTAAAATTGCAAAAATATCTAAGACCAAGGTTTGTCCGTTGGCATCAAAAATACGACACGCAGTTCGTGATTTAAAAATGAAAGATTTTCCAGTTGTTTATTCCGAAGAAACCGCCGCACCACAACCAAATGGTGGACGTGAATTTGGTTCTATAATTACGGTGACAGGGGCTTTCGGTTTAATGTTGGCTGATTTCGTTATAAAAAAATTAGTTTCTTAAATATCTTGTGTGCCACAGAATATCTGGTGTTAAGACATGTATCCTATGTATACATGCCTATGCAAATATCACATATCATTTGATAGAATACAAAGTGTTGAGATTAATCAGCAACAAAAGGAGAAACTTATGAAAAAACTTATTGCCACATCAATGGCAGTATTATTGACAGTACCAGCTTTTGCAGGTGGTCAAAAATATGAACAACAAACAACCAGTTTTCTTGGTTGGGATATTTTGCCATATGTCGCAGTGCGTGGCGGTGCAACATACGGTAATTTGAATTATAATTTTAATAATACAAAGAAAGACGTTTCACAAGATTTATATCAGGTTCGTGCAGCACTTGGTTTAACTATGTATGAAACAGCCCGTTTTGAAATTGAAGGTTCTTTCTTTACAAAAGGCAAGGCAACGAAAAAATTTGGTACTATAGATAATGTAGATGTTTCATCAAAAAATATTGAATTGATGGCAAATACATATATGAATATCGGACATTTCCATTATATTCAACCATTTGCTGGAATTGGTGCGGGTCTTGCGTTTGTTGAAACAAAAGCAACTTCAGCAGATCTTTCCAAAAAACACGATAATACCAGATTTTCTGGGATGGTCACTTTGGGTTTAGCAATGCCTTTTGGCTGTTATTCGGTTGATGTGGCCGCACGTTATAACTATATTGATGTTGAATCTGGAATGCATGATTTCAGTGGGGATATCGGTATTCGTTATATGTTTTAAACTTTCCTCGTTTCGCTTTAAAATCCCGTTTCTATACGGGATTTTTTTATGGTTGTTTTTAATTTTTTCTATGTGCTAGTATGAATATGTTATGAAAAAATACCTATTTTGTTTTTATTTGTGTTTAATAAGTCTAAGTGCGAACGCAGAAATCTTTCACGCTGGAAATTATCCAGATATAGTTTCTTTTTCTGGTGAAGATATCATAGTGGACAGCGGGGCTGTCATTACACCTGTTTATAATCAAAATATAACAATAATTGAAACTTTTGCACAATTACATAACAATGGAACTATAAACGGAACACTCAATACAAACGGCAACATCTTGCGCGTATATAATACAGGGACTATATCTGGGGGTATAACTTCTTCGATAAATAGTGGCGAAGTAAGACAAATGATCACATCACAATCAGAAATAACCAGTATTAATGTTGTTGGTGTTAATCATGTTGTCGAAGTAAATTATAATAATAACAATATTTCGTTTAACGATATCAAAGATTTACCTTCGTCTTCTTTTTCATTGTCCGGGGCACGTGTTATTATTGATGATTTTAGTGTTTGGCAGAGTTGGGGTAAAAATGTCAGTTTAGATGGACCTGTTTGGTTGGTAATAAATAATAAAAATACGGTTGTTTCTGGCGAAGCAATAAATAATATTGTTAGTGGGGCAAACGAATATTTGTGTGTTGTAATAACAGATCTGGACAGTTCAGATTCGATTGAACTGACTCCGTCTGGGCAAACCAAAATTTTGAAATTGGTAAATGTTTTAAATAATGATATCGCAATGGGTACCGGTAATGATGGAGACGGGCCTCTTGAAAAGATAAGACAAAATAACCCAAATGATAAATTGGTGGTCGCAATCGATAGTGCGAATAATGAAAACGAAAGAAGAAAGATTAGGAAGAATTCGTATCGTTTTAATCACGATATTTTGTTACGCCCGATCAAGGTAATAAATAATTTTGCAATGTTTAACAGATTAGATGATGTGAACGAAATGGGTTTAGGTATGCATGTTGACTATATTATGTCTGATGCGATAAATGATTTTGGTGGCCGTATTTACTTTGGTAACAATTTTGATGAATTATATTTAAATGTTGGGTTTAATTTTAACAGTTTTTCATACGAAGATAAATTAAACGATTTTTCTGGTAAATCGTATGGGTTGGATATTCGTGCAAAACAAGATATTGGTCCTGTTTGGATAGATGGATTGGTGGGTGTTACTCTTGTTCAATATGATGCAGATTATATAACGTCAAAAAATAAATTAAGCAAAGATCCTTTTGGGACATTTGAATACGCAAAAATAGATGTTGGTCATAATTTTGAGGTTGTTCCAGATGTAGTTTTATCACCTTTTGCCGGGGTTGGTGTCCAACAATATAATATTGCGGATGTATCTGATTTTGATTTAAATATTCGCAGTGGTGTAGATTTAAAATATAATACTGTGATGGACGGTATTAAATATGAATATGTTTTATCTGGTGCGTTTGATACAAACGGTGATTGGTTTTCGTCCATTAAGGTAGGCTTTTGGTCGATTACAGATAAAGTTGGCGCATCTTTGAATGCCAGTGTTTACAAAAATGACATCGATTATAATTATAAATTATCTTTTAACGCAAAAACTATATTTTAAATTATTTAACTATTTCGCCACGTAGTGATGCTTTGTTTGCATCTGTGATTTTTATTTTTTGAAGCGGGGCTATTTCATAATCTGGCTTTTCAACAATACATTGTTGCATATATGGTGTACGGAAAACTAAATGACGACCAGTCTTGTCATCGCCTTCGCATAAACAAATCATTTCTTGGCCAATACAGGAAATATTAAATTCACGCTGATTTTCGTTTAATGCCGAATCCAATCTTTGCAGACGAACAGATTTTATTTGTTCGCTGATTTGATTAGGCATCAGCGCCGCGGCTGTATGTGGGCGCGGTGAATATTTAAACGAATATGAATTTATGTATTTTATTTCACGTGCAATATCTAACGTTTGTTCAAAATCTTCATCTGATTCATCAGGGAACCCAACAATAAAATCAGAAGAAATTTGAATATCTGGACGAACAGTTTTCAATTTTTTAACAATTGTTTTATAGGTTTCAATATCGTCTGGTCTGTTCATTTTTTTCAATATGCGCGGAGAACCACTTTGAATAGGCATATTTAAAAATGGTAATAATTTTGGTTCAATGCCGAACATTTCAATCAAGTCGTCACTCATTTCTGTAGGATAGCTTGATGTAAAACGTATACG
>CAMVAB010000028.1 GCA_947165335.1 uncultured Pseudomonadota bacterium
CGGGCGATTTTTATTTATACAATTTGTTATATATAAGTGCGAAATTTATATCTATATCATCACCCGGTAATTTAATATCTAAAAATTCAATATCTTTATTTTTTGACAACCATTCAATCGCAGGCATGGTTGTTGTTTTGAAAGATTCAATGCGTTTGCGAACTGCGTTTTCATCGGTGTCGTCTGCACGATTGCCGCCCTCTTTTATACGGTTTTGTATGTGTGCTAACATTGTTGCTTCACTTATATTTAAAAACACAACGTGTATATTAAATTTGTCGGCGTAATTTTCAATTAACCATTTCGCCTGGCCAATGGTGCGTGGAAAACCGTCCATAATTATATTGTGGTCTGACGTAATATGTGGTGCAATTATAGGAAACAAATCATTGTCGCCGACCAATTCCCCACGAGATATTTTTTGTTTAATTTCTGAATCAGACGGCATGGCACGTAATATTGCCCCTGCTTCGACATAATTAAAATCATGTTTTTGTAATAATAAATTCGCAAATGTGCCCTTGCCGGAACCTTGGCCGCCCATAAAAACAATCATTTCTGGTTTCATTTATAATCCTCTTTTGATACGCCAAAATTATAGAAAAAATTTTTATAAAAAATCAAATAAAAAGTCCTGCAAATTTGCAGGACTTTTTACCATTTTAAACAACAAAATTATTTTTTGCTGTTTTCAATTGCTGCGCCCAAGATATCGCCCAAAACAGAGCCTGAATCTGCTTCGTTTGCAAATTCTTTAACAGCCTGTTTTTCGAGCGTCACTTGCAATGCGCGTACAGACAATTTTACATTGTTGCCATCAACAGAAACAACAGATGCTTCTACTGAATCGCCAACATTGTATTTTGATGTGTCTTGTTCTGCTTTTTCTCTGGACAAATCTGTTCTGCGGATTGTGCCACGAACATCGCCTGGCAAAGCCAAAATCAATTCGTCAGGTGTAATTTCAGAAACTGTTCCGCATACTACGGCACCTTTCTTGATAGTTGTGCTGTTGTTTTCAGCACCTTCTGTCAATTGTTTGATACCCAAAGTAATACGTTCTTTTTCTGGGTTGATGTCCAAGATTTTTGCTGTGACTTCTTGACCACGAACGAATTTTTTCAATTCTTCTTCGTCTAATTTATTCCAAGACAAATCGGAAATGTGAATCATACCGTCCAAATCTGGGGTCAAAGCGACGAACAAACCAAATTCAGTTGTATTTTTGATTGGGCCTGTGATAACATCGCCAACCTTGTGATTTTCAGCAAATTCTTTCCAAGGATTTGGTTGCAATTGTTTGTATCCCAACGAGATACGACGTTTTTCTTGGTCAATGTCTAAAACAACAACATTGATTTCTTGGCCATTTTGCAAAACTTTGCTTGGGTGAATATTTTTGTTTGTCCATGACAATTCAGACATGTGAACCAAACCTTCGATATTGTTGCCCAAATCAATGAATGCACCGTAATCTGTCAAAGATGAAACTTTTCCTGTTACTGTATCGCCAACATTGAATGCTTTGGAAGCTGTTTCCCATGGATCTTCTTCCAATTGTTTTGCACCCAAAGAAATACGATGAGATTCAGGATCGAATTGAATAACTTTGACTTTGATTTTTTCGCCAACATGAACCAATTCACGTGGATGGTTAATACGTTTCCAAGACAAATCTGTAACGTGTAACAAACCGTCAACACCACCCAAATCAACGAATACGCCGTAATCTGTGATGTTTTTAACTGTTCCTTCGACAACTGCGCCCAATGAAATATTTTTCATTGCTTCTTTTTGTGCTGCTGCAATTGTGTCAGCTTGGATAGCACGACGGGAAACAATAGCGTTTGTGCGCAAAGCGTCCATTTTCAAAACGCGGAATTTGTCTTTCAAACCAATTAAAGATTTTGCATCGCGTACTGGTTTATGATCAACCTGGGATGACGGCATAAATGCAAACACGCCATTGATATCAACAGTATAACCACCGCGAACAACATCGATAATTGTTCCTTCTGGATCGATACCTTCAGCAACTGTCTTTTCCAAATCTTTCCATGCTTTTTCAGCACGTGCTTTGCTGTAAGACAACACAGCAGTTCCTTCGCGAGATTCATATCTTTCAACGAAAACGTCAATAATATCGCCAACGGATGGAACAGATGCACCGAATTCTTTTAATGGAATACGGCCTTCGGATTTCAAACCAACATCAACAAAGGCGAAATCGCCACGGATGTCTTTAACAGTTCCTTTTGTAGCATAACCCTGCAAAGTTTCTTGTGCACCATAGTTTTTATCAAACATTTGGACGAAATCTTCGCCGGATACTGGATTAAATAAATCTTTGGATAAATCTTTCATGAGATTAAAACAAAGCTTGCCATCGTCATAATTTCTTTGTTTCAAAAGACGAGGTCTTGTGGGGTTAATCGGATTGAAATCGCGCCCACCCGCGAAATCCAGCACATTATATATGTAAAAAATACAGAAATCAAGAAAAAACCGCTGAAATATCAGCGGTTTTGGTTATTTGATGCGAACAGAGATATTTTCTGCCAAACTTTGGAGCAAAGTGGCACGATTGTTTTTATATTGTTGTTTGAACGCTTTTTTCTGTGATATGAAATTTTTTCTTTCTTCGTTAATAGCGTTATCTCTGAATTGTTTGTCTTCTTTGTCCATGCGGCAAGCAGATAAAACAGTGTCTTTTTGGTTTGTTTCGTGAATGTATTCATTATAAACATCGCGTGATTTAGCATTGGTGTCTGTTTCAACAGGAAATGTTATTTTTGCAATTTCAACAAAAATATCATGCAATTCACGAACAGTGTTTAATTGCTCGTTGCTTACGCGTTTTGCTGATGTTGGATCAACGACGGAATTTAATGGTTGTTCTTTGTAAATTACAGGGATCAGCATTTTTGCGCGTAATAACAATTTTTCGATTTTAGATTTATTTTTTTTGTTATATGCAATCATCATTTCTGCATGTGGTATGTTCAATGTATAATGATCGTCATCATATTGAACAAACAAGCAACGATAACGTTTTGGTAATTTTTCGTATTCAATAAAGTCGATAATTGTGCGGTTTGAACCTGGTCTTTCTTTGGACAAGAAATAGCACATATCGTCGCTTTCTCGTTCTGGTAAATTAGTCAATAAAACATTATCAAAACCCTTTTTGAAATGGTTCAAATATACATTAAACAAGCTGTTAAACAAAACACCATGAATTAATACTTTGTTCTGGGCGTTTTCTTCTGTATACGCTTTATAATTCAATGCAGTTTTGGAAGCATAAGGTTCTTTTTCCAGAATTTGATCAAATAAAACACCCGTCTGGTTTGAATAATGTTTGTTATATAAAAACTGATGGTGTATATCGCACATAGTTATGTAGGGTGTTATTTGGTTTAATTTTTCAGCATTATCCAATTCCTGCATATCTTGTTTGAACATTTTAATTGCTTCTAATATTTTAGCCATGCTTTTAATCCTTTGTTGATTTTATATAAGAAATTATAGACAAAAATATAAAAATGTCAACAGATTTTAGCAAACAGAAACCGCCCTATTTTTCAGGCGGTTTTATAATTTTTATTTTACAGGTGCCTGTTTGAATAATTCTTCGGCTGGAACTGTTTTTTCTTTCTGTTTTACATGTGTTAACATTGTATCAAGTGCCTTTCTTTCAAAAATCATACCCCGCAGCATAGCAACAGCATTTTGATTTTTGTTATAAAATTCAAACACTTGTTTTGGATCAGGATAACGAGATGCTTCTGCCCAAATGGCTTGTTGTAAATCATCACGGGTTACTTCTACTTTGTTCTGCGTGCCCCATTCTGCCAAGATAAGGCCTAATTTAACGCGACGTTCTGCATCTTTCTTTTCTTGCTTTTCGTCCCATTTGTGATTGTGGCCGTGTTCAGCATTATGATGATCGTGTTCTTGTTTTGCCATGTCTAATTCTTGGTTTACCAAAGTTTCAGGTAAATCTAATTTGACTTTGTCTGCCAAAACATCCAACAATTCATTGCGCATATCGCGTTGAGCGGCTTCTTCGTATTGGTTTGTGATGATATTGCGGATATGTTCTTTTAATTTTTCAACAGATTCTTGACCAACTTCTTTTGCTAATTCGTCATTCATTTCAGGCAAAATATGTTTGCGAACTTCGTGAACTTTGACTTCAAATCTTGCTTTTTTGCCGGCCAACTGATCTGCATGATATTCTTTTGGAAAAGTGACATTTACATCAAATTCATCGCCCGCTTTGTGGCCGATAACTTGATCTTCAAATCCTGGAATGAAAGCCCCGGAACCCAAAATAAGATGATGTTTTTTTGCTTCGCCGCCCTCAAAAGCTTCTTTCCCAATAAATCCTTTGAAATCGATAACAGCAACATCGCCATCTTTCGCTGTATATTTTTCATCTTGTTTTTCAGCAACGCTGCGAGATTTGCGGATATTTTCCAAAGCGACATCAACTTCTTTTTCGTCCAGTTTAGCGACTTTCTTGGTTAATGTGATTTTTTCTAAATCTATTTCTGGTAATGTTGGTAAAATGTCAAATTCCATAGAATATTCAACATCTTTGCCCATTTCATATCCGTCCATATTAACTTTTGGTTGCGCAGCAAGGCGGATTTTCTTTTCTTCCAAATATTTTTGCAAATCGGCATTCAAAGCTTTGTCAATTGCTTCGCCCCAGGCGTTTGCATTAAACTTTTGACGCAATACAGATAATGGAATATGTCCGGCGCGAAATCCTGGCATTTTTGTGGTTTTGCCATATTCTGTTAAAACTTCATCTGCGGCGGCCTGCAAATCAGCGGCGGCAATTTTACCAGATACAGAATAATGTAAATCTTTAATTTTTTCTTTTGTAAACATATTTTTTCCTTTGAATAAATGAACTTCGTAAACTGGGCTTGATTATACATATATTTTTTTAGAAATTCAACAAAAAATACTCTGAAAAAAAGCATAAAAATATTAAAAAACGCTTGCGCAAAAATACCGGTTTTTCTAAGATATGTTCGTAAGAAAAGGAAGAGAAAGGCAAAATGTCGAAATTTGCCCGTTGTTTAGGTATGATAAAAACCGCGTCAATGGCTATATTGACGGCATCTTTCGTTTCTGTTGATGCCTTTGCAGATATAACAATAATGGAATGGACTGCAAATGTTTCGGGTGGAACGGTTTCTGGTGTGGCAAGATGTGGGCCTAAAACTGGTTCTACATCAAAAACCTCAAAAAATTGGGTGTCTACTAATTGGGGCCTTCAAAATGGCGGTTGCTATTGTCGTGCGCAAAATTTGAGTGACGTAAGTGATTGGTCTAGTGTTTCTGAAACCTATTCTACCGCATCAGCTGCAGGTGCAACAACTTACTGGTATGGTTCTGGTACAAATTATTCTGCTGGGTTTGATGCTTGTGCCGCTGGTTGTGCTGACACGTGTGCGACAGCGTTTGAAAACAGCGCAACATATCAAACTGATTTGTGTGGCGGAACGTGTAATGTTGTTAATAATACTACCGAGTATACTATTACATATGATAACAATGGTGGTTCCGGGTGTTCAAGCACAACGTATACAGGAACAACGACCATTTGTACACCAACACGTGATGGTTATCAATTTGATGGTTGGATGGATGTTGGTACTACAGATATATATGATGGTGGCGACACAGTACAGGGAACAAGTTTAAATCTTGAAGCACAATGGTCACAAATCTATACAATTACATATAACAACAATGGTGGTTCTGGGTGTTCAAATACAAATTATACTGGAACAACAACATTGTGTTCCCCTACTCTTTCTGGATATTCTTTTGATGGTTGGGCGACCACAGATGGCGGATCTGTTGTGTATGCTGGTGGAGTTTCTGTGTCTGGTGGAGATTTAACTTTATACGCAGTATGGAGCGAAGTTGTTTGTAATGACTGTTTCTGCGGTGATAGTCCTACGCCATATCCAACAGAAGCTGTTGAAGGTCTAACTTCTTGGGATGATATGGTTACAGCAGGAACTATTACAGGTTCGGGTGATCTTTGGGCGCCTTCTGCAGAAACATGGGATGATTATATAGACGGGCAAGAATGGAGCGTAACATTTGATAATGGTATTGTGCATGGTTATTCCGCGTGTGGCTCTCCAAACTGGACGATAGCAAAGTCGCCGTATTCTACACCTTTTTCGACAGCAAATGCGGGATGCACATGTTCTTTGGATGGGCAAAATTGGTATTTTGCTAAGAAATTTACAGTTGGTAGTGATCGTGCCACTAAAACAGATTATTGTCGTGCAAATTGTCCTGCGGAATGTGCTGCCCGTTTTGCTGCTGACACAGGCGATTTAAGAACAAAGATGGTAGATAGATACGGCGAATGTCCTGTTGTTGCATCACAATCGACGCCTGTCCAATGTTCCGCAGGAACATACTTGCCTGGTGGTACATCAGTTTGTGCAACTTGTGTTGCTGGGAATTACTGTGGGGGCGGAACATTTACACCTGGAAATAATAATCAAGGTATGGTTAGTTGTGCTGCGGATATCGCTGCCAATTGGACAAGTGCTTCGGGTGCCTCTGCTAATACTGATTGTTATTATATTGTTACTTTGAATAAAAACGGTTTTAGTGGGACATTGTCTGCTGGTGCTGGTACAGGGTGCAGAGTAGTTAGTACCGTGGACAATACCACAAATGGTGAATTAAAGTTGTTTTATAACACTGCTTGCACATTACCGGCAATAAATATGACCCAATCTGGATGGCCAAATTCAACAAGTTGGTCTGCGACAAATGAAATTACAGATAGCGTTTCTTCTGTGATTCCTGCGACGACTACGACGCCTGATGTTACTACATATTATGTACGTAAAACTTGTGCTGCGAATTATTATAAAAGTGCGGCAACGACATGCTCTGCATGTGGTTCTAACAGTTCTACTCCTGCAGAAAACGCTTCTTTGACCTGTAGTTGTGATACTGGTTATACTGCGAATGGTACAATCGGGGGAGCTGTTGTTAGTACAAATGGTTGTTTATATGCTGTGGGTAATAACCTGCATCTGCACGTAGAAGAAAAATTATATGATATGTTAACCCAGAGAATAACAACGCCTTCTATTTGTATTGATGTTGAAAACACTGTTTATTATGTATCTTTGGTACCGGCAGAAATAGAAAATGCTTTAGCCGTTGAATATAATAATAAAATTTATTCGGGGTGTGATATTTCAAATGATTATTGTATTGAAAATGGTGCTTTATATTGGGCTGATCCAAATTTATATTTGCAATCGACGGGGGGTCAGCATATAGATACTGGTGTTGTGCCAGATTTGGATACTGCTATTGAAATAGAAATGGCGGATCTTTCCAATTTAACTTATGGTTTGTTTGGTGTTAAAACAGGCTTGTTGGCTACGAGCGATGTGGGTTTTGGGATATCTTTGAGTAATGGAAAATTTGGTTTTTTCAGAAACGGTACTTCGGTATCTGCTATAACAAAAGATAATAATTATCATGTTTATTATTTATCTAATACTGATGCGTCTATAGATGGTGTTCCGTACAATTTTGCATCTGCTGCATCTCCAATTGGTTCCCAGCGAACAATGTATATGTTTGGTTTTAATCATAATGGAACAGCAGTTGATAAAACAATAGGTGTTAAATACTTAAAGATATGGTCTGGTAATACTTTGGTTCGACATTTTGTCCCGGTTCCTGCTGGTTTAGTGATCGGTAATTATACTGTGCCAGAAAATGGTATGTTTGACTTGGTAACACAAACGTTTTATGCTGCAACTGGCGGTGTTGGAGCTCTTCAGTACGGAAAAGTTCAATAAAATAATAAAGGATGGTTATATAAATGAAAAAACAAAAAAAATCTGATACAAGACGTTTTTTTGAAACGATGTGGATTATGGTTAAATATGATGTTTTGCCATGGATGGTCGGGGCTGGGATTGTGGCGTTAACAATATTGTCCTTGCAAGACGCGAAAGCGAAAGACTGTTTTTCACAACAAAAGAACATTCAGTCGTCTATTTTTCAAAAACAAAGATAAAACATTGACAAATAATATTTTTTGGTTATAATGATTTCAAATAACCAAAAAGGTAAAAAATGAAAAAGTTTAAAACAGAACGAGATTGGAAAGATTTAGAACGTGCAGACAAGATAGCTTTGCTTATAGGTTTTGTTATGTGGGCTTTGTTGTCGTCTGGTGTTTGTGTCAAAAATTACAACAAACATCAATATTTACAAAAAAATATATTGAAAACAGAAATGGTTAAACATCGTTAATTTTTATTTTTATAATAAAAAACCGCCAGACCGGCGGTTTTTTTGTTTGTTTTCCAATTTGCAATACGATTAACGTTTGCTGAACTGAGTTGAACGACGAGCCTTGTGATAACCATAGTGTTTACGTTCAACAACACGGCTGTCGCGTGTAAGGAATCCGGCAGCTTTCAAAGCTTTGCGTAAATCTGGTTCTGCTTTTTCCAATGCTTTGGAAATACCATGTTTTACAGCACCAGCTTGACCTGATAAACCACCGCCTTGAACCATTGCAACAACATCGTATGAACCGTCGCGTTTTGTAACATCAAACGGTTGAACCAAAATCATTTGCAACACAGAACGTTTGAAATAAACTTTCATTTCAACGCCATTTATTGTGATTTTGCCCTTACCTGGTGTCAAATAAACGCGAGCAATAGAATCTTTACGTTTACCTGTTGCATAAACAGAACCGTTTAATTTTGCAGCTGCGACTTTTGCTTCTGCTGGTTTAGTTTCTGTTTTTTTAGCAGTTGTTTTTGGAGCCGCTGCTTTTTTAACAGTTTCTTTTTTTGCAGGGGCTGCTTTCTTTACTGTTTCTTTCTTAGCAGCTGTTTTTGTTGCTGCTGTTTTCTTTGTTTCTGCCATTATTCACCCCTTTTGTTTTTGCGGTTCAAACTTGCAAAATCGATGACGATTGGATTTTGTGCAACGTGTTTGTGTTCTGCGCCTGCATAAACATGCAATTTAGTCAAACGTTTGTTTGCTAATGCAACAGCAGTGCGACGACCCATCATGCGTTTAACAGCATTAGTGATAAGTTTTTCTGGCTTTTCACTGCGCATTTGACCAAGGGTTCTTTCTTTTGTGCTTCCTGTCCACAAAGAGTGCCAAAAGAATTTTGTCTTTTCAGCTTTGTGACCAGTCAAAGCAACCTTGTTTGCGTTGATAATAATAACATGATCGCCACAATCCATGTTTGGTGTCCATGTTGGTTTGTTTTTGCCACGAAGGATGTTCGCTGTGAAAGCAGCAAGGCGTCCCAAAGTGCAATTTGTTGCGTCAATCAGATACCATTTGGCTTCTAATTCGCACTTTTTTAATGATTTTGTTTGTGCCATTGTTTTTACCTTTTAGTGTTTGTTAAAAATAGCGGGCTTATTATGTCTCGAAAGCCCGCAAATGTCAAGAAAAATCTATATGGTATTATATTACCGCAACGCTACATCTCTGCTGGAATCTTTAAACCCATTAAGTCAATAGTGGTTGCCAATGTGTCAAAGGCAAGTTTAGCAATATATAAACGCCCTTCTCTCGTTTGTTCATCAATGTCATCACGCAAAATTGGACAATTATGATAGAAAGTATTTGCCAATTGGCATAAATCGTATGCGTAATTAGCAATCATATCTGTTGCACGATTTTCATATGCAGTTAATATAGTTTTTTCAAAATCCATAATTTCAATTAACAAATTGCGTTCATCAATTGATAAATCAAAATGTCCTGGTTTTGTAATATTTGCGTCTGCGCGTTTCAAAACAGAATTCAAACGAACCGCAGTATATAATATATATGGACCTGTTTTCCCTTCAAAACTTGTAATAGAATTTGGATCAAATATATAATCAGAACGGACATCATGCAATAAATCGTTGAATTTAACGGCTGCCAAAGCAATAGATTTAATTGTTTCGTCATCCAAATTTTTCCCGGATTCTTTGACGCGTTCGCGCACAGCTTCTGTTGCTGTATCTAATATATCTGTTAAATTAGCCACACCGCCATCGCGTGTTTTGAATGGTTTTCCATCGTTTCCAGTTATTGCGCCAAATCCAGTATGGAACAATTCTGCGTGCGTTAAATC
>CAMVAB010000029.1 GCA_947165335.1 uncultured Pseudomonadota bacterium
CGCGCGTCTTTAATTTCGGACAAAACATTCCATAATTGTTTGTGCCATACTATTTCAGGCGCACGATCCATATCGCAACCATAAATATACAATTTATCAGCTGCGCGCGTCATTGCAACATAAAGCAATCTGTAATATTCAGCGATTGCATCTTTGGTATGTTTTTCATACACAGCATCAAATACTTCTGACGAAACCCCTGTTTTCCAAAGCCAAACATCATATTTTTTATTATTATGTAAATGGTTTACGCTTAAAATCTGGTCTTTGTTTTGGAATTGATAAGTATCTATTAAAAATACTATCTTAGAAGACAAACCTTTGCTTCCGTGAACAGTCATTATACGAACACCCGCAGAGGCATCCATGTCGCGCTTGATTTCGCTGTCCCCAGTTATGAACCATTTTAAGAAATGATATAATGTTCCTGGTTGTGTTCTTTCGTATGCCAAACAAATTGTTAAAAATTCTTCCAATGGATCGACAATATGTTTACCCAAAGCGGCTATGAATTTTTGGCGCGTATTATTTGTATTCAAAACATGTGTAAAAAACGAATATGGCGACATCTTTTTTGCATCTTCTATTCTACCCAAAAGATCATCATAGATATCTGTATAAACATCTTTTAAAACATCAAATATAGTCGGCTTAAAATTGTCTGTTTTTTTAGCTTGTTGTCTTTTACATAAATTCAAAATATCGTCTTCTTTCAATCTATAAAAAGGACTTTTTAATACACAACATAAACTATAATCATCGTCTTGATTTATACAAAAACGAACAAGATTTAACATATCTTTTATAGCAGAAAATTCGGGTAATTTTATGCGATCGTTCCCTGCAACATCTATTCCTTTCTTCTTTAATGCAGTCGATAACGGTTCAACAAAAGAACCACGTTTTTGAACCAGTATTAAAATGTCTTTTGGGTCACATTTTTCATGCTTAATGATACGCTCTATTTTATCTGCAATCATACGAACATATAATTTGTTTTTATCTGTACCTTTTTCATCACACTTAAAAGCGTCGTGCATTTCTACAAAACCTTTTTCGCCTTTTCTGTGACATGAATGTTTATTGTTATGAAAATCTGTTTTGTTAACTATTTCTGGATTATCAAAGAAATAATCTACTGTTTTTAATATAGGTTCCACCGAACGAAAACTCTGATCCAGCGACACTTCTTGAATTGTTCTGTAATTTTGCTTTATTTGTTCTGCTATGGCCGCACGACTTTCTGCAAAAGCGCGCGGATCTGCGTTTTGAAAGCCGTATATAGATTGTTTAGTATCACCCACAACAAATATTGAACGATTGTTTTCTCTGTCTCCGTCGGTAAAAAAATCACCCGCCAACATACGCAGTATATTCCACTGTTGCGGGCTTGTATCTTGCGCTTCGTCAACCAATATATGCGACAGCGAAATATCTAGTTGCGATAAAACCCAACCCATAACATCTGGTTTTTCAAACAGTTTTTGGGTATACAAAATTAAATCTTCAAAATCTAATAAATTGCGTTCTTGCTTAATTTGTTTATATGTATTCGCAAAATCCATAGACAAATCAAATAACGCGATAGTATTATCAAAAATATCTTTGTTTAACACATATTGCTTTGTTTTATAAACGCGTTGAGCCTCATCAAGCAAAAATTCGTGTTTAAATATGTTTTTAGCAACAGTATTATCCTTGGTCAAATATGCTGACGCATATTTTTCAAAATCTATAGTATTTTCAATAAACTGTTTTGTTAAACCTATAATTTTTTCGAGGTATTGTACCGGCTTTTTCGATGATTTTTGCACCGCATCCGCTAAATTAATTATTTTCGACAAGTAATTTGGTTTAAATTCAGCATCTATATCGGTTTCAATATTTAAAATTTTCCTGGTCGTATCAATGAAGTATTTGCGATATTCATTCATATTATCAACCAAAAAAAAGTATCTGTATCGACCCAACAATAAATCACGCAAATTTTCCAAAAAATATTCCGATTTAGATTCAACTATTTTATAAAAAGCATCTAATGTTTCAGTTGTTTTGCCGTTTTTCATAAAAGATTGCCCTATCATACGGTTAAAAGCGTCATCCAACAGTACCGTTTGGGCCGATCCAGAAACCAATGACCATGTCGGTGAAAGCCCTGCTTCAAGCGGGAATCGGTGCAATATTTCTTCGCAAAAACTGTGTATGGTTTTTATTTTTAATATATCTGGATTATCTATGTAAACAAAGAACACTTTGCGTGCTAAATCTAAATCTTTGGCTGTTACGGGCTGATTTTCAATAACATCTTCAAGCAACTCTGTTAATTCCGTGTCATCTTTCATAGACCATTCTCGCAATCCAGCCAAAATACGATTACGCATTTCGCCAGCCGCTGCATTTGTATAGGTCAAACAAAGTATACCAGTATTATTTAATTCACCATATTGATTTGAACGAAACAATATACGCAAAAGGCGCTGAATTAACGCCTTGGTTTTTCCAGTACCAGCATTTGCTTGAACCCATATATTTTCCGCTGGGTTTGATGCTTTTAATTGGTCTGGTGAAAAATTTGGTTTTTTTGTCATTTATACTCTTGCTTTCTTGGAAAGATTTTAGTATAAATTTCCTTAGAGTTCAAGGATGATATTTTAGGAGAAAGAAAATATGAATCAAACATTGTTGATTATCGCTTTGCCGCTTGGTTTTTTATTATTTGTAAATCTGATTTGTTTGTTCTTTATTTCACGCAAATCTCAACATGTTATGCATTCATTATTAGAAATTATGACGCATCCAGAACAAACTAAAATCAAAGATGCAGCGCGCGTTTTACAAACATTATTCAAAGATGAAATAACAAAAATAGACAATAATTTCAAAACAATGGCTGACGCGTTAAATGAACAAATTATTCATACAGAACAAATAAAAAATGTTTTGAGCGAACAAAATAACAAACTGGTTGAAACAGCCGATGAAGCATCTAAGAAAATCGCAACTATGTCGCAAAGACTCGAAAATACTATCGATGGTTTGGATAAAATTGTATCTTCAAACGGTTGGGGTGAAGTTCAACATACAACAGATAATTTTTCTGCAACGATGGAAAGTTTATTAAACAAAATATCAGACACAAGCACAAGCGCAACCGAACGCGCAACGCAAATCCAAGAGCAAATAAATCAATGTATAGAGACAGAAAAGAATATATCTGAACAATTGCAATCTGATTTTGCTGCTAATACTGAAAATATAGAAAAAACCACAGCCGCAGCAAAAGAATTGGCCCAAGAATTAAATTCTATCGGCGAAAATGTTAAAAATGGTTTTGATGGTATAACCGAAGCATCTGCAAAATACGATGAACAAATGCATCAAAATGACAAGTTATTAAGTGATTATTTAACAAAACTGGCAGATTTCACAAAGCACGCAAACAAAGAATTAACGCGTCAAGTTGACACAATGACAGCGACAGCCAACATTGTTGCGGCAAATATAAAATTAGCAGAAACATCTATTAAAAAACAATCTCGCGAGCTTCAAAATGCAATTGATACTTTAAATAATTCAACAACAGACACAACGCAATCAGTGCGCAATATTGCAAATGAATTGTCTGGATTAACAAACAAATTTGATAATGAAATTCATGACTTCTCTTCAAGTGTTGTCAAAGAATTACAAGATGTTTCTGGTGTTGCAAATACTACACTGGAAAACACAAAAACAGCAGCCACAGAATTTGCTAATTCTGTAAAGAGCATGGGTATTGGTGTCCGCGAGACTCTGATTGAAATGAACAAAGCACACACACAATTATCTGGTCAATCAGAAAACCTGATTAAAATGTCTGTTAATACCACAGAACAATTAAAACCTTTGTCTGAATTGATTGAAAAGTATTATGTTGCCCTGCCTGATTTAGCCGCCGGATCACGCGACATGAGTGAAAACTTGAATACTATTGTGAATAATTTGGTTGAAAAGATGAATTTGATGAAAACAACCATTGCAGAATCATTAGAAAACATAAACACATCATCTATTCAATTGGGTGATCTAGCCGGACAATCGCGTCAACAAATGATTGATTTGATGTCTGATTATGCAAAGGCGGTTGATGCAATGCAAAGTTTAAACAAACAAATGATGGTTGCGCGCGCATCTGCGCCAATGGACGCAATTAAAGTTGCGCCAAGTGCCGCTTTCAAGCCAATTAGCACAAAAGATTTTATGATTCAGGCAGAAAAGTTGTTCGAAAAACTATACGAACAATCTGTTGATTTAACACGTGCTTCTGGGGCAGAAATTCCAGAAATAGTTTGGAAAAAATATAATGACGGGGATAATAAAATATTTGCCAAATGGTTGGTAAAAATGTTTAATGCAACCGACAAAAAACAAATCAAAGATTTGTTAAAATCTGACAAAGTATTTAATTCACAGGCGGCTCAATTCGTGCGCAATTTTGAAAAGATATTGAATGGCGCAGAACAAACAAGTGATGCAGACAAGGTTAAAACCGCCCTGCTTAAAACAGATTTGGGTGTCATATATAATACAATCCACAAAAACGCGTAAAAGAACCGCCTGTAAAGGCGGTTTTGTTTTAATTTGTTGCGAATTTTTCCGTTTCAAAATAGCTTTCATCCCTGAAATAATATTCACGTCCATCCTTTTCATCATCGCGCATCGCACGTGTTGTAGCAGATTTTAAATTATAAAATGCGCCTTTTGGTAAAATATTTTGAATAAAATATGATTTGCCACTACCTGATAGTCCTGTGCAAAATAAAACTGTTTTCTTTTTCATAGCTAACCCGTATAAAAAGCCCGCAAAAGCGGGCAAACATTAGTCTTCTAAGAAACTACGTAATTTACGTGCGCGTGTTGGATGTTTCAATTTATTCAACGCCTTTTGTTCAATCTGACGGATACGTTCACGTGTTACGCCGATATATTCACCAACCTCTTCCAATGTGCTGGTTTTATTGGTCGACATACCAAAACGTTGACGAAGAACTGTTTCTTCTTTTGGATCCAATTCCGACAATATTTGTGTAACAATTTTACGCAAATTCTTTTGTGCAGCCGATGTAAATGGATTTTTGGCTGTTTCGTCAGCAATGATTTCACTGCGCGAACTGTCGTCTTCGGTTCCAACAGGAGCGTCCAAAGACATTGGTTTCAAATTAACCTTTAATGCCTTGTGTATTTTGTCCACTGGTAAATAGATAATCTTTGATAATTCTTCTGCTGTTGGTTGACGGCCATATTTATGCATAAATTGACGAGACGCACGTTGAATCTTGTGTATATTGTCAATCATGTGCACAGGGATACGAATTGTACGTGCCTGATCAGCGATACTGCGTGAAATACCCTGTTGTATCCAGTTAGTAGCGTATGTAGAGAATTTGTTACCAAGGCGATAATCAAATTTATCAACTGCTTTCATCAAACCGATATTTCCATCTTGGACAAGATCAGAAAAATCAAGCCCCAAGCCGCGATTGCTTGATTTTTTAGCAAATTTGATAACAAGACGCAAGTTCGCTTCTATCATTTCGCGTTTTGCGCGGGCAGCTTCGCTTTGGCCACGACGAACCAGTTCGACAACTTTCTTGTATTCTGATGTTGGTTGACCTGTTTCCGTTGCAATAGCGGTAATATCTTCTTGGATTTTCAAAACATCCGCTTTGTGTTTAGTAGCAAAGTTTTGCCATGCGGCGCTCTTGTTTTTTGCCAACTTTTTAACCCAATTACGATTCAATTCGTTTCCGGTATATTCAGCCAAGAAATCTTCACGTTTAATCTTGCAAGCAAGCGCAAGACGCAACATTTTACCTTCTAAACCCATCAGCAATTGGTCGCGTTTGGTCAATTTTTCCATAATTTCAGCGATTCTGTCGTCATTAAGACGAATTTTGCCGACATATTCAAACAATTCGAGACGCGATTTTGTATATTTCTTTTCCAATGCTTCGTCTGGTTTAGATGAAGTCAATAAATTTTCCAAACGTTTAGCTTGTAATTTTTGCATACCAGAAAAGATGCGTTTAATTTTAGAGAATAATTCTGTGATCATTGGCATCAAAGCGTCTTCCATTACAGGAATTGGAACACCCGATGAACTGCGGCCTGAATCTTCTTTTTTGCCTTCTTCGTCATCTTCGTCCATTTCTTCATCGTCATCATCTTCGGACACAGAATCTTCTAGTGCATCTAGATCTTCATCATTCAAATCGTCTACTTGATCTACACCTTTGGATTTCAAAGTATCTGCCAATGCCGCCAACGATTTTTGTTCGGATTCGCTTGAATACATAACTTCCAAATTCACAATATGACGAAGACGAATATCACCATTTAATAATTGTTGATACCAATCAAGCATAGCCTGAATTGTCATAGGACTTTCACAAAGGCCATAAACCATCAAACGAGAAGCCGCTTCGATACGTTGCGCAATTGCAATTTCCCCAGCAGCTGTTAATAATTGAACAGTACCAATTTGTTTAAGATACGATTGAACAGAATCTTGAACACCCAAAACTAAATTACCAGTAGAACTGCGTTCCAATTGTTTTGCATAGTGTTCATAATCATCTTCGTTAACATCAACTTGTTCAGCATCAGCATTCAACAAATCACGTGTTTTATCGCGATTGTAATCTTCTTCGTCTTCTTCGTAATATTTTTCCATATCACGGGCAAATCTGTCGCCGTCTGTTTCAATTATTTCAAGCCCAAGGTCTTGTTTAAAAAATTCAAGAACTTCATCTTTTTCTTCATCAGGAACTTCGTCAGCCATAATAGCGGCATCAAAATCCATTTGCGAAAGATAGCCGTCTTCACTTGACATCAAAGCCAATTCTTTCAGACTTTCCGGCAAAGAATCTACTAATAATCTTGTTGCTTCATCTAGTTTTTTAGCCATAAAAAAACCTTTGATTTATTTGTGAAACATAAAACCGTTTATATAATTATTTTCCTGCTTTGCGTTGTGCTTTGGCAATTGCTTCGTGCAATGCAGATTCAGAAACCAACCCCAAAACTATCGGGCTTTGAATTTGAATTAACGAATAAGATTTATGTGTTTTTTCACGAATAGATTTAACTGTTGGATTTGTGCTACGCATCAAACGAGCAATTTGGCCATCTGTTAAATCTGGGTAATTTCTCAAAATCCACAAAATACCACCTAAACGATTTTGGCGGTGTAATTTTGGTGTATAACCCACGCCTTTTTTGTTTTGTTTCTTTTGTGCTTCGACAATTGCTTCACGCAAAGTCAATCTTGCTTCGGGATCAGCTTCGCATTTTTCAATATCTTCACGCGTAACCTGACCATTTATAATTGGGTTCAAACCCTGCATTTTATTTGATTCAGCATCAGCAATATTTTTTACTTCTAATTCGTGCAAACCACAAAAATCAGCGATTTGTTCAAATGTCAAAGCAGTGTTTTCAATCAACCAAAGAGCTGTAGATTTAGGCATATATGGGTAATTCATGGATTTTCCTTTGTTAAGACGCGTTCTAATATAGCACAAAAAGCACTATATTCAAGCAGTTTTTTTATAAAATTTATTGTTTTTTTATTAACTTGAAACCATCAGTGGTATCCATTACCATCCAACCGGCATTATCGATTTCATTTCTGATGGCATCCGCAGTTGCAAAATCACGTGATTTTTTCGCTTCTAATCTCTTTTGTGCCAATGCTTCTATTTCGGCAGGCGCAGATACAGATTCAAGTTCGTGTAATTTTTGTGCATGTTCAATAAATTGAAGCCCGAGCAATTCATCAACAAACTTTAACAATGCCAATTTAGTCGTTGAATTTACAGACTTTTCTTTTAATAAATCTTGAACAACAACCAATGATTCTGCTGTTTTTAAATTGTCAGAAACAGGCGCTAAAATCTTGTCGTGCCACTGGTTATAAACCGATTCTTCTATTGGTGTTTTGTCATCAGAATTCATCAAATCGGCAATTTTACGAACAATGTTTTTATAGCCTGCTTCGGCTGATTCCAGTGCTTCAAATGAAAAAGCCAATTGTGACTGATAATGACCGAGCACAATCCAATAACGATAAACTATTGGTTCTATGTTACGATCGCGAACTGTGTTCATACCTAAAAACTCTCCATTTGATTTGGACATTTTATCGCCACTTTTATCAACCAAGAAACTGAAATGTACCCAATAATTAACCCAAGGTTTTCCAACGATTGGTTCAGATTGCGCAATTTCATTAGTATGATGGACGCGCGACAAATCTTCGCCCCCAGTATGAATATCAAAATGTTCGCCCAACAATTTCATGCTCATAACACAGCATTCAGTATGCCAGCCCGGAAAACCGACGCCCCATGGGGAATCCCATTCCATTTGGCGTTTTACATCTTTTGGCGAATATTTCCATAACGCAAAGTCCGTCGGATTGCGTTTTGCATCGTTATATTCAACACGGGCACCCGCTCTTTGACCAGATAACGATCCACCTGTTAACGCACCGTAATCTGCGAATTTTGAAGTATCATAATAAATACCGTCATTTGGGATTTCGTATGTATACCCAAGTTTTTCAAGTTTTTGTATAAGTTCTATTTGTTCGGTGATATATTCAGTTGCGCGCGGCATATCAGTTGGACGCATGATATTCAAATCATCAGCATCGCGTAAAAATTCATCAAGATAAAACTTTGCAATATCCCATACAGATTTATGATCGCGCGCAGCACCTTTTTCCATTTTATCTTCACCAGAATCATTATCTTCATCTGTCAAATGTCCAACATCAGTAATATTCATGACGTGATGTACATCATAACCATTTGCTAAAAACATACGTTTTAATAAATCGTTATGAACCATGGTTCTTAAATTTCCCAAATGCGCATAATGATACACCGTTGGCCCACAAGAATAAAACCCAACATGATTTGGAATAATCGGGTTAAAATCTTCTACTTTGCGACTTAATGTATTAAATAATCTGATTTGCATAATGTCTTTCCTTTGATTTCACGATGAATATAGTAGATTAAGATAAATAAAGCAAATATAATATTTGCAAAAATATTAACAACAACAGTAAAAATTAATAAACAATATTGTCATATGGCTATTGTCGCAAATTTTAGAAAATAAGTCAAAAACAAAATTTTCTAAGATTTATATTGTTTTTGGATATTATAAAATTCATGTAAAATCGCCGCAATTCCACCAAAAGGTTCGCAAATGCCCTCTTCCCAGCCTTCCAACACTTTGATAGTTTGAGCAATTTTATCTAATTCTTCTTCAGACAAATCACACAGTCTTCTATTTACATTTATACCTGTTTTTGCATATAGATGATTTTGATAACGCACTGGATCATTATTATCACAAAAAGGCGCATATTTATGAATTGCATCATATATTGTTAAATTTGTATAAGCATCTGTTCTTAATAATTCTTTTAATGCAATCATTCCAATTTCTTCATTTGGGAACACTGCAAAACCACCTGCATCCCCGCATGCCCCCACTTTTCTGGTAAATGGACTTGTTCTAATCGCGCCAGGATTCATATTACGCCACGTTCTTGATCCAGATTTGCGAACAAATCCAGAACCATCTTTGCGTTCATACTTAACACTATTATCTGCAAAAGAAGTTATATAAAAATCGATATCCGACAAATAGCCTAATTCTTGATATAAACAGTATTTTATATTGAACATATTTACAGCACTAGAACGACCTGTACTATTATCAGCTTTCAAAGGGAAAACACGACCTTGAAAAACATAATTAGTCTCGTCATCTATTATGCTAATAGTGTGTTTATCTGCTTTTTGCTTGCTTTTTAAGCCAGTAGAAAAGCCCTTTACAAAGAAAGGTGCAACAATAATCAATGAAGATATAAATATTTTCTTTTTGTTCATGTTTTTCTAAAGCCAGGTCAATTTATAAGACAAACATCAAAAAGTCAATAAAAAAACCGACAAAATGTCGGTTTAATTTTTATGGCGGAGCGTATAGGACTCGAACCTATGGACCGCTATAACACGGTCACGGATTAGCAATCCGCTGCATTACCACTCTGCCAACGCTCCG
>CAMVAB010000030.1 GCA_947165335.1 uncultured Pseudomonadota bacterium
AAAGAAATACAATCAGCATGCAGCGTAATTGTTAATACAGATTCTAACTGTCAATATGCGGCATCTGATGCTGATTCTGTGTTCACATACAATTATATAGATAACAGTGTATTTTCAACTTTGTTTCCTGAATCTGGTGAAAGTGATCCAATTGGTGTGATTGCATCGTTGAATTCGTTGTTGGCGACATCTTATACGCCTGCTGCAATTGCAGACATGAAAAAGCAATGTAGAGCAGTTGCTTTGTCTTGTGTTAATTCAATGTGCGGTAAAGATTTTATAAATTGTTATCGTAACAGAACAGATATTGTTGCGGGGACATACGACACTGACAATACAAAAGGGTTTGATGCAAGCATGAACAAGGTTGGTGGTGTTCTTGATTACAATATTGTTATTGGTTTGTGTATGGATACTGTTCAAAATTCACCAGTTTGTGAAGAACATTTAAAGATTGCGATTAGCACAGATAAATCCCTTAAAGAACTTGCCGGGAACACATGGGGTAAAAATGCTAATTCTAGTACCACAGTCAGAAGTACATGGTTGGATGCAAATGCTGTCAAAGACAAAAGTTCCGATTATGGTGAAGTCTTGGTTGGCTGTAAAGCAGACAGTTCACAGACCGCAGCATTTTCGTTGTTGTCAAATTTAAGCACTGAAGATAATGACAGTTATGATTGCAGTGGAACATTACCACCTGTGGACGGTAGTTGTGCCGGGGTTATGGATGGTATGTGCGTATATAATCAAGAAGTGTATATGGGCGAAACAGAATATGTTATGAAAAATGCAGGTAAAACTTTGTTCCAAGAATTGTTGGCTGATGTTGAAATGAAAGTTCAACAACTTTACAATTCCAAATTAACAAAAGAACAAAATATATGTAACAGCAGCAGCAATGGCGGTGTACGTGGTGCCAATGATAATGGTTCAACATTTATGTGGGTAAAATTGAATTCAAACAAGGTTCCAAAGAATTATGCTATGAAAGGTTTGTCTGCAAAACAGTTCAAAGAAACAGGCGATTTATATGGCGCGTTCTGTCGTGCAAGAATCACAGTGACATCTGATGATCGTGCAATCCAGGAAGCTTTGGGTGACAAGGCTACGGCATATTTTGCGGTTGGCGATGCGTTTACATGTGGTTCATGGATTGATAACAAAACACTTGAAAAAATCACAAAAGTGGTTGGCGAAAAAGCACGTAAAGATGCAGGCGAAGGTTCTGTTAGAGAAAAAATCGCATATGCATGGGGCACTGTCGCACCACTCTTGGGTGGCGGTTTAATCGGTACGGCTTTGACTGAATCTGGTTTGATTTCCAAAGCATTAATAAAGGGAAACCAGAACAATATGTTGTCCCAAGATAATGCTAGTGCATGGTCTCAACAATGTGAAACATCTGCAGGTAGTGCTATAACTCAGGCAGATTCGGCGAAGTCGAACATTAATAATAAAGATGAGTACAGACGTTATGCTGTTTTAGCTAACGGTTACGCAGAAAGCGCATATAGGGCTTGTTCTCAAATGGGGGTAACTGCGAGAGAAGGCTGTAAAAAAGCAAGTATAGTTGAAGTACCAGGTGACGAAGAAATAGTAAAAAAGGATATAGAACGTTTTAAAGGTACTATGGAGCTTTTGCAAAACATCTGTCCATCATATGCAGTTGATAGTGCTGAAAATGGCAAATCTATCAGGGCTGCGCGTATAGCAATTCCAATTGCTACTGCTGTTGGTTCTGCTGCATTGGGTGCAGGTATCACAGCATCTGTATTGCAAGCAAAATATGAAGATGCAGAAAACGAAGCCGTTGCTGCTTGGATGGAAGAGGTTGGTGATCATATCCAATGTTATTTGGGTGGTGACGAACTGGGGTCCTATGGCGATGTTATCAGTATCGAAATAGATTAATAAAATATTAAAAATAAAAACCGCCCATCCGGGCGGTTTTTTTGTTCTTCCAGATACTAAATTCCCCGCCCCAGGCGGGGAATTTAGTATGTTTCTAGTTCGAGAAAAAAGCATAACATATGAAAATCAAGTTAAAACTTTCCGTTGCCTTTTGATTTGTTTGTATTTATAATCGAATGTGTTAAAAGGATTTATAAATGAAAGATTTATTGCGTAAAATTTTTGGACCACGCGGAATTAAAATTACTGCCGGGGAATTAGCAAAAAAATTCGGACTTCAATTAAAAGGTGATGCGAATGTTGTTATTAATGGTATCGCGCCAATTGCAGATGCAAAGCCCGGACAATTGGCGTTCTATTCGACCGAACGTAATTCAAACGCTTTTAAAATTTTACCAATAGAAGTTTTACAAAAAACACGCGCTTCTGTTATTTTATTACAGAAAGAACAAATTGGCGACGCACCAAAGGGCGCAACGCTTTTAATTACAGATTCCCCGCGTGGAAATATTGTTAAAATTTTGGGTGTGGTATATGCTGAAAAACCACGTTTTGGCGTGTCTTATTTTGCAACCGTAGAAAAAGGGGTTTTTTGGCGCAAAAAACGTACTTGCTATGTCGGACAATACGCAACCATTGAACGCGGTGCAGTAATTGAAGAAGGTGTTAAGATTTATCCTGGGGCTTTTATTGGCCGTAATGTCGTTATTGGTGCAAATACCATCGTTCAAACAGGGGCGCATATTGAAAACGCCACAATCGGTTCAGAATGCGTTATAAATGCTAATGCTGTGATTGGCAAAGATGGTTTCGGTTACACGCGTCAGAATGGCAAAAATGTGTTTATTCCACATACTGGACGCGTTATTTTGGGTAATCGTGTTTCGGTTGGTTCAAATACTTGTATCGATCGTGGTGCAATGACTGATACTGTTGTTGGGGACGGAACAAAAATCGATAATTTATGCCAGGTTGCACATGGTGTTGTAATTGGCAAAGAATGCTTTTTGGCTTCCGGGGTTGGTATTGCCGGGGGTGCTGTTATTGGTGATCGTGTGTTGCTTGGTGGGCATGTTGGTGTATCAAACGGTATTCACATTGGTGATGATGCCGAAGTCGGTGCAAACAGTGGTGTTTTCCGCAATATCCCAGCAGGCGAAAAATGGATGGGTATGCCAGCAGGACCAGGGATAGAATTTTTCCGTCATTATGCGTGGTTAAAGAAAAATGCTAAATAAAAAAACGCCCAAATGGGCGTTTTTTAATCTGGGCATACAGACAGCAATCCCAACGCGGTTTGTACATCCGCATTAACCGAAACAGATATATCGCGCTGCAAGCCGTCTTTGTATTTATATATAAACGCTGAATTTTTAAAATCAGGACTTTTTTCATATATATCGTTAAATGGTTGCAAAAGGTTTATAAACCATTGCTTGTTTTTGCACAAACATAAATTACGAACATCTGCGACATTTTTTCCGGTGACATTATTAGAATATTTATGCAATATATCTCCGTCATTTGTGACCATGCAACGTGATGTTGCAAAATAATTCGCATCATCTTTTAAGAAATTATATACAGCCGAATCGTTAGCGCCACTTTGTTGCATTTTATACACTATACCAGATGTACAGCACGCGTTCGATGCGTTCATCAACATTTTATATCTGTTGAGCAATGGTGCCATTTCTGGATCATTAGCAGACACGCTGTATTTTGAGTTTATTGCAATCAAAATATCATCAACTAAAACAGGATTCATGTGCGGCGCGCGTGGTTCAAGCGATGTTTTATGAACAGGCTTTTTATACCATATTTCGCATTCTTCGGCTGTTTCAAAAGGGCAACCATAATCATGAACGCAAGAATCGGTATTTGTTTCAAACCAATTTATTTCATAGCGAACCGGTTGAAGATATTCAGTTGTATTTGTTTCTTGTTCAATAACTATTGGTTCTAATTCACAATCTTCACCAATACATTCAGATGCGTAAACATAATTTACATTTAACGCAAAGGCAAGAATCGCCAAAAAAGATATTTTGTTTTTCATACAACTGATTTTATCACAAAAAAGGCTTTAATTAAACAAAAATTTTGTTGTGGTGTTTTATTTATATTTTTATAATAAGAATATCTTCTTAACTTAAATGAAAGGATTTTGTTATGAAAAAAATCTCTATTGTATCTGTTTTAACCGCAATGATTGTACCAGCTTTTGCAGAAAAAACTGTAAAACCAGTTGATGAAACAGCTGTGGCAGAACAAACCGAATCAGCGGTAGCTGACGAATATGCAAAACAATTTGAACAACCTGTGTATCAACAATCTTATAACCCAAAAACCCATTTCCCACGCGGTATGCAACTGGGGTTGGGTGTTTCGCCAACAACTGGTTTGAATGGTTTTGTTGGATATAACAATAAAAACTTTAATTCTTTTTGGTGGAAAAGATTGGGATTTCGTTTTGATTTTGCATCAACGACACCTGTGAAATCTTTCATAAACAAAGGTATAGACAATTATATGGGTGATGATGGTATCAAAGTAAATGATGAAATCAGAGTTGTCGATGGATCTATCAAGGCAAAACATATTGGTGCGCTGGTTGATTTTTATCCATTTGGTGATACTTGGTTCTTTGGTGGATGGCGCATAACTGGTGGTTATATGTTCGGCAGTTTAGATGTTGACGCTGATTTGAAAGGTACTGTGAAAGGATTGCCAGCAGGAACAGTAGAATTTGAATTTGATGGGACAAAGTATAGATATCTTGGAAACGATGTTTACGGAAAAGCAAAGGCTGATTGTGATTTCCATGGTCCATATGCCGGTACTGGTTTTGATATAGGTTTATTGTGGGGAATTAAAATCTATATGGATGCTGGTGTTGTATTCACAAACAAGGCTGCCGAGTTAGGTTTGAATGTTGATGTGAATAATTTACAATATAATGATGGTGGCATCTGGAAGAATTTTGCAGGTGACCCAAACTATGATAACTTGGTTGCGCAGTTTAATGAACGTAAAGATGCAGAATTAAAAGATGCCCAGGATGAATTAGATAAATATAAATTTTATCCTATTATAAAGCTCGGCTTTATGTATCGTTTTTAAAAAAAATCCGCCCGTTTGGGCGGTTTTTTATTTTTTTTATAATTCAAAATGTGGTATAATAAACAGGATAGGTAGGGAACAAAAAAATGAAACTGTTAAACCAGGCTGATTTCTGTGCGCGCATAGGTATTTTTTGCCGGACTGTTTTATCTGTATTTTTAATAATAATTTCATTTACCCCATGTTTTATATCTCGGGCTTTTGCCGAAGAATCTTCGGATTTGGCAGATAAAATTGCAAAATTAATAAGTTTATCATCGTCTTACAGGGGTGCAGAACCTACAAAAGAAGAAAAACAAGCGTTTCTAAACGAATGCGATGAATATGAACAGAAATATAAAGAAGCAAAAGCCAACGAACAATCATTAGCAAATCGAACTTTGACTGCACTAACAACTGCTGCAACTGGGATTGGTGGTATGGAATTGGCAATGGGATTGGCACAACAAACTGCTGATAAAAATGCAGAAGCCAGTATGAATGCATATATCGCTACATTCCGTTGCACTTATGGTGATGGCTATCAAGTCAAAGGTGGCCCAGAAGAAATTGAATTGCCGGGTGCAAATAATCAAAACCTGATGAATTTGCGTGCACAGTATATTGCATTGGCAAATGATTTAAAAGAAAGAAAAGCCGCACTTGATATGGCGCCGGGGATTGAAAGTGAAGTGATACTCGACAAATCACGAATGGGATTATATGACGACGAAAATATTGGTATAACGAGTGGTGCATATGAAAGTTTATATCGAGCCAAGATGTTGAGCAGTGAAGAAGACCAGGAAAAGATAGACGAACAAAAAGACGCATCGAAAAAACGTGTGATTGCAGGTGGCGTATTAGTTGGTGCCGGAACAGTGATTGGTGTTGCTGGAAATTCTTTGATAAATGGTAAATTAGGCAAAATGATAAAAGAAAACAAAAACAATGGTATTGTCAGCAGGGCTAGTAAATCAGTTGCAGATAAATTGAAAAACTGTTTCAAAACAGCAGGTGCATCTGATGTTAATGATTTAGATTTTAGCAAATTGGATTTAAGTGGTATGTCAGGAATTGTTGGTAAGATGGATTGTCAATCAATGTCTGGATTAAATGGTCAAAAAGCAACGGATGTATTGGATACATCAAGTGTAGAAAATTTTTCATCGTCTTTTGGTGGTATACTTGGTGATAAAAACGTGGAACTGTTTAAATAGAACGCAAAATAAAATGAAAAGGATACTGGTTGCATTTTTACTGGGGTTGATAACGATGAATTCGTATGCGTTTAACATACATATCGTCGGCGAATATGCAAGTAAAGTATTGAATAAATTTTTCCCAGATAAAAAAGTAATGAGCGATGTAGTAGATGTATATAATGAAGAGCTCGAAAAAAACGAAGGAACATTAAGCGCAGAATCTGTTGCAAAGATAAGTGATGCAGCTGGTTGGGATAGGGAGAAAGATAAAGATATTCGTGCAGAATTCAGACGTGAGTTAGTAGCGTCGCCACAATATTACGAAGTATGTGGTGATGACCAAGGAAAAACAGGTGGTGACGAACATTGTATCGAAGATGTTTTTTATGCTGGTTTGAATGCAGATATAAAAATGACGATGCTACAAGCAGAAGGTTTATGTAAAGAATATGCACGTGTTAAATATAATGACGATATAGAATGCAGTAATGAGACACGCGGTAAATTAAACGATTATGTAAAATGTGCTTCTAAATTAAAACCAATATATTATGAATTTAAATTTGATAGTGTAACAGGTGCTAATTTAGATTCCGTTCTTCATAACAGTGTGAAATATTCTGTATGTAAAATACACGAAACAAATTTAGGTTTCCCAAAATCTACGGCTATAGATCACAATGCTAAATCAGTAGATTATAATTCTTTTTGTGTCACGTCTGATAAAACAAAATGTTCACAAATAAATGACAGTATGGGTAAATTCGCATACAAATCATTTATTAAAGATGGCAAATGTGTAATAGACCAAAAGTACGATATCACTAAAGATAATCTTAGGACTGCATTTGGTATAAATAACTATAATTTTGACAAAGGATACCAATTATCTGCGTATAATGATTTACGTGAAAAATTATGCGAATACATAAAAAAGAACGCAAACACCACAATAAATACTTGTGAATGTGATTATAATTTCACAAGAATTGTTGATAATTCTGGACCAATACCAGAAGCAGATGACGTATTAACCTGTCATGCAAATGAACAACCAATAGATTTCTTGTTTGATGATTTAAATGAAAATGTAAAAAAACTTAGTTCAGGTAATATGGAAGCGTTTAATTGCACAGTGCTCGGTGGTGAATATCAGGGAAAAACCTGCTTTACGCCGGACGCTTCACTTTGTGATGAAATTGCCAAAGCAACAAAGAAAGAATGTCCAGAATGCGCAGAAGCGTATTTTGATACCGAACAAAACGCTTGTGTTTTACCAAATTCAGCGGCGGCTATACAACATCAAAAGAATGTTAATATTGGGTTGATTGTTGGCGGGGCTGTTGTTGGTGCGGCAGTAATATCGGTTACCGGTGGAACTGGTGCAACAATTGTTGCCTTGGCAATTGAAACAGTTGGTGCCGGTATAGAAATAGGGGCGCAAGTATATATTGATGGTATCGCTGACGAATTCTTTATGAAAGCAAATAATTGTAATAACGCGAAATGTGCTGAAGAAATATTGCAAGAATATTTTCAATACCTGTCCAGAATGGTTGGTGACTTAAAAGATGGTGAAAAAATAGGTGTGGATGCAAAAATGGCGACATTGGTTAGCATGGTGCCAGATGATTCACAATTTTTGATAGACGTAGTTGCCGGATGTTATGAAAAGACGGGTGATAATTTTGATATATCCAAATGTGATGATGGTAATTGGAATGGTGCACAAATAATACGTGCGATTGGAATAGGGATGCAGTTTGCGTCAGTAGTGGGTTCGGCAACCAAAGCTATTTTAACAAAAACTGGAATGATAGAAAAAATGGCCAATGCAACGCCAAAATTAACAACTGCATTAAGTAAGAAAATCCCAGGGGTAAAAGCCCGCATCGCACAAAAACTGGCCAAAGGTCAAAAAGTCGCAAGATCCGATGGTAAAGCAATAAAAGCATTAAGTGCGTCAAAACCTGATGATGTCGCAAAAGGCACTGCAAAAACAGCACAGGCAGCACAAGATACGCAAAAAACGATGTTCAAATCTGCCGAGAGCGTAGAAAACATATCTGATTTACGTAGAGCTGCCAGTTCAAATTTTGATATTTATTTGGCAGAGGCAAAAAATAATGCGAACGGCAAAAGCACACACATAATTCTTAAAAATCGTTTGAACGATGATGGCTGGTTGGCATTGAATAAATCTTTGGCAAATGAAAATATTCAATTAGTTGAAATAACCAAAGATGGTGAAAAATATATGCAATTCGTAAGAGCGGAACGTGTAGATAATGTAGCAACAGCAAGTACAAAGGCAGCAACCGAAACCAAAAAGGTTATTACCCAAAAATCTTTAACTGAAATTGAAGTTATGCATCAACAAAAACTGAGCGATGATGTTTTGGAATTACAAAAATCACAAGGTATGGCACGAAAAGTGGAAAAATATAACGATGCAATGAAACGCGCAAAAGAATCTTTGTCGCCAGAAGAATACAAAGCTTTTGAAAGCATGGTTGAACAAGAAAGGTATATAGCTGAACAGGATGCATATATAGAAAAAGTAGAATCAAATCTACGAAGCCACAATTTTAGCGAAGCAACAATAGATACTTATCTGGCGGACAAAGTTTCTGAAGTTCGTGAAGCCAGGGCACACTTAAATGAATTTTATAAAAAGCACCCCCAGGCAAGCGATTTTATGGATGATAATTATTTAGATATTACAAACCCAAATGATATAATATTAAAGTCAGACGATGCAGTCATACAAAAAAAAGTAGCTATGACAGCAGAAATAAGTAAACATGTAGATGATGCAGCGCTTACTAATAATGTGCAACGATTTAAAGAAGATATTATCGCTAATTTTCCGAAAGAAATGTATCAAAAAGCCAAAAATTGGAACCAGTTGTCTGGTCCAGACAAAGCAAAATTCGTTGCATATGAATTAATACCTTATTTACAAAAACAACAAGGATTAGCACAAACAAAAATTGAAGTTCAGCTTTTGCCTGCTTCTCACATAGGTGGCAATGCCAGTTTCTGTGACGGAACAAAATGCATGTCTGTATCATTTGAATCTTTAAACAACGCAAGTTTTGAATCGATGTTAGAAACATTGTCTCATGAAACCGTGCACGCCGGTCAATATATTGAAGGCGGCAGAAGCTTGCTATCAAAAGATATTATAGCCGTGTCGGATGCTAATTATGTGGCTGCATTACGTAACTTGGATGCTAACAGGGCTAACGCAGTAGAACGAGAAGCGTATAAAACAACAGGCATGTTCAATAATATATTGGATGAAATTGCAAAATATCACAATTGGTAATCTATTATAAACTTTCATTCATAAAATATTTGATAATTAAGAGATATTTTTTATGCGTCTCTTCCGATTCGGAATAGGCGAATCGCTGCGAATCGGGACGAATCGAATCGTTTTTGGTCTTTTTATATGTTTTTTTATCAAGGCTAAAAAATATTTTTGAAAAAAATCATGGGACAAAATGCCGGATTTCCGGCGCTTTT